>JANXXP010000115.1 GCA_025350595.1 Bacteroidota bacterium | reverse complement strand
AAGTAGCAAAAAAGAAAAGGGTGTTAATAACCAGCACAACTCTCCGCTCCGCTCCAAGTTATTTCCGGTTATTAACACTTTGAAACAACAACATCAATCTTAGAAACCAACTCCAGTGGTCGAAGAAAGGGGAGTTCCTATGTTTGTAGCTGATATGGCTAGCTCTATGTGAATCTAAAGATGTAAAAGAAACGCATAAGCTAAGAGTATTATTATTTTTGAGCATCCAATTTCAAAACATTAATAATCAAAGCTTATGCGGACACAAATTAAAGAATTAAAATTCGATGGCCAAAATATTTATATTGGAATCGATGTGCATTTGAAAAGCTGGAATGTTACCATTATGTCAGATCAGCTCCATTTAAAGACTTTTAACCAAGATCCAAGCCCCGAGAAACTCCTGAATTATCTAAATGCCAATTATTTAAATGCTAATTTTTTTTCTGCCTATGAAGCTGGTTTCAGTGGATATTGGGCACATAGAAAACTTATTGACTTAGGAATAATAAACATTGTGGTAAATCCGGCGGACATACCAACTACTCAAAAAGAAACAGCAAGCAAATCTGATCCTGTTGACAGTCGAAAGATTGCTCGTTTTCTTCGCTCAGGAGTATTAACCGAAATACACATTCCAAAAATTGAAACGGAAGGAGACAGAATACTTCTTCGTACGAGATATAGAATTCTTATGGATCTTGGTCGATTTAGGAGACGAATAAAGTCATTGTTGTATTCCCAGGGTATTCCCTATCCTGAGGAATCTGTCTCATCTTCACATTGGTCAGCTCGTTTTATGGAATGGCTTTCGGATCATGTGCATCTTGAAAGTGAAAGTGCTCGCCTATCTCTTACACTCCTGATAGCAGAAGCAAAACAGTTAAGATCATTGCTTCTAGATGTGAATAAGAAAATTAAGGACCTATCCAGAACGCCTTTCTATGAAAGAAAGATTAAACTCCTAAAAAGCGTACCAGGCATCGGGATAACAACAGGCATGACACTTCTGGCTGAAGTTGAAGACATTCATCGTTTCAATAATCTGGATAAACTTGCCTGTTTTGTGGGCTTGGTTCCAACTTGTCATTCAAGCGGTGAAAAAGAATCAAACGGAGAATTGACATTCAGGGGTAAGATGCTATTAAGAAGCTACCTGATCGAAAGCTCCTGGATTGCAGCTCGAATAGATCCTGCTCTAAGTAAAGCTTTCTCAGATCTATGTAAAAGAATGCCAGTAAATAACGCCATTATAAGAATTGCAAAGAAATTGTTGAACAGGATATACTATGTTTTAAAGAATGAAAAAGATTATGAGCTATGTGTTGTCAACTGAATCCTGTATGAATTGCCTTTATAAAAAGGAATGACCGCTTTATAATACTTGCAGCAAGTCTGCTTTGGGGAGAATGCGGCTTCCTCCAATTGAACTGAAAAGGAAAATGTGGCTTATGGACATGCAAAACCTATAGTCCACTTATAGAAGGTTGTTCATATTGGATTCATTGAACATTGAGCATAAGAATGGGTTTTCTTTGCCATTAGTGCGAAATCGGTGAAAATAACTCGGGAATAATAAGTTGATTCCCGAGTCTTTCACCGCATATCGCAGGAAGTCTATTGCTTACAGGTTGCTCCCCAGCAGAGCCTGTTTTATCTTCAACTTCCTGATTGCAAAGATAATATTTATAGTGGCGAATTAAAAAACTCAAAAATAAGATTCCAAATTATTTGGTTTACAACATAGAAGTATTATATAGAGCCATATACAACCTTCTCTCGGTTCCGCCAATTGTCAGTTTGATATCACACCAGTCAAACTCGCAGTTTTCACCCGGTACATACTCCTGACGGATAAAAGCTTCGTGATTGCCTGACTTTTTCTGAAGTATATAATCACAAACAACCGTATATCCGATGTCCTGTCCTGAGTTCTGTAACAGCTCCCAAATATCAATGTTCTTTAGGATCTGTTTGGCCTTACCTGTCCGGCACTTCTCTGCATTTTCCTGAAGATATCCGTTAATTGTATCTGCGATCTCTGCATTCAACTTTCTTTTGCCCCGGTTAGTAGTGTTGTACTTCGGGATTGTTAGCAGAAAATCCGAGAGGACCGGAGCAGGCAGTCCGGTCACCTGACTCTGATCCAAGGCACGCCGAAACGACTTCACATATCGTCGAACCGTGTTGCGGCTTATCCCGAGAATCGAGGCAATTTCAACCTCCGATTTTTTCTCGACATGCCAGTACTGAATAATTTTTTGTTTGTTTACCATGCTTATCATTTTTGGTGCCTTGTTTGTGTGTAAGGCAAGTTAAAATTATTTGATAAGCTGTGCAGTTTTCAAACGGTAGTTACATGCGATGGTGTAGGTAATCTTTGAGTTGCAAATTTGTAATCGAATCTAAAGGAAGGACCAGATCAGACTCGACCTTTAACAAAAGTTCACTGTAAGTACGTACCGAACGTGGGCTGTAGTTACGAAGCTGCATCTCATGGATCAGCTTCTCAACCAGAAAGGATTCTTTTTTTTCATGATAAATAGTTTTAAAATATTCATCCTAAAACTATTAGAAAAAAAGAATAAATTACCGATAGGTTTAGTTCAACGGCCGGAACTATATGCAGTTGGG
>JANXXP010000104.1 GCA_025350595.1 Bacteroidota bacterium | reverse complement strand
GCGTTAGTACAAAAGCCGGACAATCTGACCACATTCAGCCGGTCTAAATTGACCACATCGAAGTTACTGATTTTTCAAAGAGTTTTCCCAGCATAAAAAGTGGGTTATACAAATCTATTTATTTTAATTCAAAATTCCATTTTCTTTATAATTGTCCCTGCCTTTTCTCAGAGATTCTCCCCTGAGTTCTATCCTGTGTGCATTATGAACGATCCTGTCAAGGATTGCATCAGCAATAGTTTTTTCTCCAATGACCTCATGCCAGCAGTTTACCGGCAGTTGGGATGTTATTATCACCGATGCTTTATTATGCCGGTCTTCTATTATCTCCATGAGTGCCGAACGGTTCTGATTATCGATAGGCAATAATCCAAAATCATCCAGGATAAGCAAGTCCTGCCGCTCTATCTTTGATATTTCACGGATATAAGAACCATCAGCCTTGCCCATTTTTAGCTTTGAAAAAAGCTTTGCCATGTTTGCATAGTATACTTTAAACCCAAGCGTACATGCCTGATGACCAAGTGCAGTAGCTATGTAACTTTTACCTATTCCGGTACTTCCCGTTATTAATATGTTCTCATGTTTTTTGATATAAGTGCATTCAGCGTAGCGGAGCATCTGGTTTCTGTCAAGGTTACGGCTTGCCGTGTAATCTATGCTCTCAATGCATGATTGATACCTGAACCTTGCATTGCGCAGTCTTCTGTCAATATTGCGGTTTTGACGGTCATCCCATTCTGCTTCAACTAGCATCCCTATCAGCTCATCAGCTGACAGGTTTGCGAGTTTATCATTCTCAAGGCTGGTCTCATATGCCCGGGCCATTCCAAGTAGTCTGAGCTTCTTTATTCTATCGAGTATTTCTTTTGTCATTTTGAGTATTTTTAATGTTTTGTTTTTTAACTGTAATAGTTCTCACCCCTGATATTTTCGTGCTCCGGGATATCGGAAGCCAGTTCCACATAAGTCAAAAAATCATACTTATTTTCAAGGATTGATTTAATGGCAGCATATGAGTAATTTTCATATTCAATGGCTCTTTTACAGGCATTTGTCAGTCTTTCCCTACCAACCTTGCGTTCATAGCCCAAAACACCCTGACATGCTTTATAAGCTTGCTCCGGATGTGTTTTACTTGCCATAAGACCTACGATAAACTCCCTGACAGATCCGTCAATTGATTCTGCCCAGTTAAGAAAGCGTTCGGGGTTCCATTCAGTCAGGTATTTATGGGTCGAAGCCAGATGTTCTTTATCGGTGGTATAGCCATATTGCCTGCGGTCTCTTTTATGCCGGGCAAGTAAAACATAGTTGTAATAAATCTCCACATGCGTTGTCGAGTACATAATCTTTATCTTCTTACCAATGTAATGATAAGGAGCGCTGTAGTAATGCCTGTCTTCCTTTAAGCATACATGACCGTTTACAGATATTGTAGCCTGCTGATGGCGTTTAAACTCATAAGGCAGTTCTGGAAGTGGATGCAGTGCAGATCGCTCCACATCTTCAAACAGTGCCCTGCGACTATATGGGCGTCCTGTCATCCTTGTATTATTATGAAGCTCAACTATCTCTTTTATTGCCTCATTTAATTCTTCAAGAGTATGGAAGACTTTATTATCCAGCACAGAGTAAATGCGCCTGTAGGCTATCTTTACGGCTCCTTCAACAAGAGCTTTGTCTTTGGGTTTATAAGCTCTGGCGGGCAAGATGGTGGTGCTGTAATGCAAAGCAAAGTTCTCAAACGCCTGATTTAAAGTAGGCTCATAAAGGCTGCTCTTGATTACTGCACTCTTTAGATTGTCCGGAACAATTGCCATTGGCACGCCTCCATAATAAAATAAGGCATGCTCGCAACAACTGATTAAATCTTCTTTCCGCTGGCTTAATACACCCTCAACATATGTCAGCTGACTTGCTCCAAGGATAGATATAAATACCTCTACATCTGTTATCTCGCCGGTATCCTTATTAACCAGGTGAAGCTTTTCCCCTGCATAATCAATATACATCTTATCACCGGCAACATGTTCTATATGCATGACCGGTTTACTGCGCCGCTGCCACTGCTGGAAATGATGCTTGAACTGCGATAAACTATACCCATCCGGTTGCATTGCAATGTACCTTTCCCACTGGATCTGGCGTGTCATACCTCTTTTCTTTAACTCTTTCTCTACCAGGGGAAACAGAGGTTCCAGAGCTTTGTACCTATCGGTCGGCTCTGGCATCAGGTTATCGCCAAAGAGCTGGTCCAGTTCCAGGTCGCTCAGCTTATCGACCTCCGAGAGATCCATGCCAAGGTCAATATAAATTTTAATGTATTTTTTTAAGGTGTTGCGAGCCACACCCGTTAGATCGCTGATCTTCAGCTTACTCTCGCCCTGCGCATACAGTCGCAGCATTTGTCTTAGTTTACTCATGTCTGTCTTTTTATTGGCCATAATCCCTCTGTTATTATTCATCCAACAGTAAGGATTATAACTTACTTTTTAAACATGAGAAAAACTCTTTTCAGGTGGTCAGTTTGCTCCGGCGCGGGGTGGTCAATTTGCTCCGGCGTCAGGTGGTCAATTTAAACCGGCGCGAGGTGGTCAATTTCACCGTTTTTTCCAATGATTGTCTCGTCCTAGAAAAACCTTACACATTTGGTTAATAATCCTGGTTTCACTTTACAGATTAATTTAGTTAATCCTAAATTCTCTTTACAATGCTTAACAATGATAGTTTATTATTATCAAACTAGTATTTGTTCTTTTATTTTTTCTTGTTTAGAGTATTGTTTCCAACGCTTTCTGATTATCCCTTCAAGGTTGTGGGCTTTTTCAGGGGTAAGGTAATCAATACTCGAATGAGGTCGTTTCTCATTATAGGTCATTATAATCCTTGTTATTGTCTTCTTTGCCTCCTTATGATTCTGATATACCTTCCGGGGGAAAAATTCATTCTTTATGATACCATTTACCCTTTCGGCTAATGCATTTTCATAAGGGCTTCCGCTCTGTGTCATGCTTATAGCAATATTTGCTTTCATAAGGATCTCAATATACTCATAGGAACAATACTGTATACCACGATCTGAATGATGAATCAGGATAAACGGAGTTACATTTCTCCTTCCATTCACAGCCATTTCTAAAGCTTCTATGCATCCTGTAGCTTCAAGAGTTGGATAAAGTGCGTACCCTACAATCTTTCTCGAATAAGCATCTGTAATCAAGCTTAAATAACTAAATCCTTCCATCGTTCTGATATATGTGATATCACTTACCCAGAGTTGTTCTGGTGATGTAATAACCATACCTACTATGAGGTTTGGATATTTTTTTAACCAATGATGAGAGTCCGTTGTCTTTACAAGTCTTTTACGCCTGCGGATTAATAGCCCGTGAAATCGAAGTAAATCAAATAGCTGATCCCGGCCCATCTTTATCCCATGTTCTTCCAGATGAGGCTCCAGTTGGAATAAAAGCTTCCTGGTACCTATCTGTGGAATTTCAGCTCGTAAATCTTTTATTATGGTTAAAACAATCATTCGGGATATACTGGTTTTCCTTTCATGGATCTCAGCTTCATAGTATGCTTGACGGGTAACACCAAACAGTGTACAAACCATCCCCAAGCTTTGATTGGGATGAATTTGCCTTATTCTTTTAACTGTTTGGTACCACGCTTTTTTCGGATTTTAATTTTTAAATCATTTTCTGCAACCGTAATCATAGTTTCAAGGCTGATGATCTTTAGTTTGGCATATTCAAGATCTTTGGTCAGCTGATGGATTTTCTTATTTAAGGCGGATTCTTTCTGGTCCTCATTCATCCTTGAAAGTATTTGGTTAGAAAATTCATCTCCTAAAGTACGGATAGAAAATTTAGTGATGAATAATTTCAAGGTATTTCTGCACAGCCCGTATTTAAAACATGCAGTTCTGATACTTATTAAGCCGGATTCAATCTCTTTGACGATTTTAATCATTTCCCCATCCGTTCTCCTTAAGTAAGGATCCCGGCTTTTAGGCTC
>JANXXP010000086.1 GCA_025350595.1 Bacteroidota bacterium | reverse complement strand
GGTGGACCCGCTCAGGCTGAGAGTGAATATAAAGACATGCATTATAAAGTGTATCACGATGAAGGTGTTGAAGATATAACCGTTGATTATGAAACTGCCGAAGGAGGATGGAACAGCCTTGGTCGCTATTACCTCTCTCCCGATTCAGCCAAGGTTGTCCTGACTAATAAATCAGCCGGAAGACTGGTCATTGGGGATGCGATTAAATGGGTAAAACAAAACTAAAAGACAAAGACAAAAGTCGAAGCGAAGCGAAGACCACGCTTCGGCGTGGTAAAAAGACAAGAGTATTAGAATAAGCCGATTAAGACCTCTCTTGCTTAGCTTCGCTGAAGCTACGCGAAAGCGAGGGGGGGTAAGGGGTAAAATACGGGAAATTCAGAAGAAATCCCGATTGGAAAGATAACAAATGAATGAAGAACAAACGATATGAGAATTTAGAATAAAAACTGTCAATATGAAACACTTATGTACCAACAAAAAACAACTCTTAATCTTGTTACTGATAATTGCCGTCAGCCTGACAGGTATTTCTCAGCAGGCGCTAACTCTTGAGCAGGCTCTCGCTGTTGCGGAATCAAATAGTCCCACAATTAAAAAGACCCGGCTTAACCTTGTCAGGAATCAGGAGAACCTTAACGCACAGAATGCAGCATTAAAATCCAATTTCTCTTTGTCAATTAACCCGATTGGCTACAACCAGAGCAGGGATTTTAACGATCTGATATCAAAGTGGAACTCCAAAAAAACCACACAAAGCTTTGGTTCATTCACAGTATCTCAACCGATTCTTCTTACTGATGCCAAGATATCACTGACAAACAGGTTCGGCTACACAGATTCTTATAGTGAATACGCTAATTTGACAACCAAAGGATTCAACAATAACCTTTCACTTAGTCTTGATCAACCTCTTTTCACATATAACAGGACTAAACTTGCACTAAAAGAGCTCCAATTGTCACTCGAGAACGCTCAGCTCAATTATGCAATACAGCTTTTGTCGATGGAAAAAAACGTTACCCAGGCATTTTACGCGGTTTATCAGGCACAGCAAAGTCTCGATATTGCAAAACAGGCTTATGATAACATGCAGAAGAGCTACGAAATATCCAGAAACAAAGTAAATGCAGGTATTTCAGCCCAGTCAGAAATTTTCCAGGCTGAGTTAAACCTGGCAACAACCAAATCAGATTATGAAAACAAACAGGTTGCTTTTGAAAATGCCAAAGACAACTTCAAAGTCCTGATAGGCGTAACCCTTTATGACGATATCTTAGTAGTTCCAAACATAGCAGTTGATACTATAAATGTCGGTATAGCTTATGCTCTCGATCAGGGGCTTGCCAACAGGATGGAATTAAGACAAAGACAGATAACTATTGAAACATCTCAGTTTGATCTTATTCAGACTATGGCTCTTAACGAATTCAAGGGATCACTTGGAATTTCTGTCGGTCTTACAGGTGACAATCCAAAATTTATGGATGTATATTCAAAACCAACAGATGCTGAAACAGTTTCCTTATCATTCAATATTCCGCTCTGGGACTGGGGAGAAAAGAAATCAAGGATAAAAGCAAGTAAGGCAGCTATTGAATCAAATAATATCGACTTCACATCACAACAGAATGATATCATATTGAGTATCAGACAGAGCTACAGAAGTCTTAACAATCTGCAGAACCAGATAGAAATAGCTAAGAAGTCTGTAACAAACGCACAACTGACTTATGACTTAAATCTTGAAAAATATAAGAACGGTGACCTCACAGGGATGGATCTGAATATTTATCAGAATCAGCTCTCTCAGAATAAGCTTAACTATACTAATTCTTTAATTTCTTATAAACTTGAATTACTGAATCTTAAAATACAAACCCTTTACAACTTTGAAACGAAACAACCCGTCGTTCCGGTGAAGACATTAAAATAAAAACTTAAAATCATGAAAAAAAGCTTATTAATCATACTTGCAGCTGCACTGGCTGCCATCAGTTGCAACAATCAGAATCAGAATCTTAACGCAGATGTTGAAGTACCTGTTTCAGTTGAGGATATCAAACTCAAATCGATTGAGGAATTTATTAATACCACAGGCACCGCTTTCCCAAAGGGAGAGATCTTATTGAAATCAAAAATCACGGCCACCTACTACCTGGAGAAAAACCCTCAAACTGGTAAACCCTGGCAACTTGGCGACAAGATAAATGAGGGAGCTCTCATTGCACGTCTCGAAGATAAAGAATACGTCAATTCGATCAAACTTGAAACCAACAAGCTTAATCTCGAGCTTTGCGAAAGCGAACTCAAAAAGCAGGAATCACTTTATGAAAAAGGAGGGGTCACTCTAAAAGATCTGAAGACTGCAAGCATAAATTACGAGAATGCAAAAACCACTGTTGAAAGTGCAAATATTCAGCTCGAAAAGACAAAAGTTATAGCCCCTATTAGCGGTGTTATTGTCGACCTCCCCTATTATACACAGTCCACGCAGGTTGAGACCGGGTCAACTATAGCTAAAATAATGGATTACCAGATAATGTATATGGATGTCTCACTCCCTGAAAAATATATCTCAGTTATTAAACCGGGACAGGTTGTTAAACTTACAAACTATACTATTCCGGAAGATACTATTATTGGAAGCATTACTCAGTTATCACCTGCAATTAATGCAGATACCAGGACATTCAAAGGGAATATTTCAATTAATAATGCCAACCTCATTCTTCGTCCGGGGATGTTCGTAAAAGCCGATATAGTAACGAACCATAAGGATTCTGTAATTGTAATTCCTAAAAGCATTATTCTTTCACGTCAGAGAGGCAAAACAGTGTTTATAATCGACCGTGGTGTAGCTGCTGAAAGAGTTATTGAAACCGGTCTTGAAAACATCACAAACGTTCAGGTTACCAGAGGACTTACGAAAAATGAACGTGTTGTGACAAGCGGTTTTGAAACACTCAGCAACAAGTCGAAGGTAAAAATTATTAAATAACTGACATGAACAGGATTGCCCAATTTGCTGTAAAGTACCCTGTTACAGTATTAATGTTTGTTCTGGGGATAGTACTTCTTGGGTTTATCTCTTTCGGTAAACTGGGAACAGACCTGTTTCCCGATCTGAACAATCCAAAGATCTATATCGAGCTCAAGGCCGGACAAAAACCGCCAGAAGAAATAGAGAAAAATTATGTTGACCAGATCGAATCTCTTTCGATGCGTCAGAGTGATGTTGTTAAGGTATCATCTGTCAGTCAGGTTGGATCTGCTACAATAACAGTTGAATACGACTGGAATAAAGACATGGATGAAGCTTTTCTCGATCTTCAGAAAGAGATAAATGCATTCAGCCAGAATTCTGACCTTGAGAGTTCCACAATATCACAATACGATCCGAATGCCGCACCTGTTATGATTGTCGGATTGAAAAATCCGAGCATCACTAACATGGATGAACTCAGAAAAATCGCCCAGAACTATATCAGAAACGAACTGGTCAGAATTGAGGGTGTGGCTGATGTAAAGCTTACCGGGATTGAAGAGAGTGAAGTCGTTATTGAAACTAATAAATACATTCTTGAGTCATTTGGACTAACTTCAGATGGAATTGCTGCCCAGATAAACAATTATAACCGCAATGTCTCAGGCGGGTCGATTGTTGATATGGGACTTAAATATACAGTAAAAGGGGTCAGCGTTCTTAGCGACCTGGAGGATCTGAAGAATATTATTGTCGGATTTAAACAGGTAGCCGCAACTAATACTACCGCCGCCGCAGCTACAGCAAGCACATCCGCATCAGCCAGAGTACCTGTATATTTGCGCGATGTTGCCACAATAAGATTCGAAAATAAAGACCCTCTGAACATTGTTTCAATTAATGGCGAAAGATGCATAAGTCTTTCAATCTACAAAGAGCCTAAATTCAATACTGTTGAAGTTGTTAAGAGTCTCGACAAAGCCTTTGCTGATTTCAAAAAAGCATTACCGGGTTATGAATTCATTGGTGTACAGGATCAGGGCAAGTATATCGACAATGCAATAAATGAAGTAAAGAACTCGACTATTCTTGGTATCTTTCTGGCAGTAGTTGTTCTGTATGTTTTCCTTCGTCGGATTGGGACAACCATGGTTATCAGTGTTGCGATACCAATTTCAATAATTGCCACATTTAACCTGATGTATTTCAGCCATTTGACTCTGAACATAATGACATTGGGAGGGCTCGCGCTCGGTGCGGGCAGACTCGTTGACGATGCCATTGTTGTGCTTGAAAATATAACAAGAAACAGGGAAGCTGGAATGCCTATTAAACAGGCTGTTATAGAAGGAACCGGCCAGGTTGGAGGCGCTATTACTGCCTCAACATTGACCACTATAGTTGTGTTTCTTCCGATTGTTTATCTGCGGGGCGCATCAGGTGAGATGTTCAAGGATCAGGCATGGACAGTTGCATTTGCACTCATTTCATCGCTCTTTGTTGCAATGCTTGTTATTCCAATGCTTGTCAATGTTTTCTTCAAAGACAAAAAAGGCAATGAGCAATCAAATCTTAGTTCTCCGATGCAATTCAGGTGGTATCCACGATTCCTTTCAAAAGCTCTGGAAAAACGAAACCTTATAATTATTCTTTCATTGCTATTAATGGCAGGATCTGCATTGCTCATTCCCAAACTTGGAAGTGAGTTTATGCCGAAAGCCTCATCAGCGCAATTTACAGTGGAATTAACCCTTCCGGAAGGGACAAGCCTTGCCAGAACACAGAGTACTGTAATCAAAACTGAGAGTATTATTAAAGAAATCCTTGGCGACAAGCTCGAGCTTATGTACAGTCAGGCAGGAGGCGATAATAGTACATCTGCCCTCCAGTCGACGACTGCGAATAATGAGAATTATGCCAATCTGAAAGTCTTTCTTAAAAAAGAATTTGCTTCAAATTCCGATCAGTATATAACCCAGGTAGAACAGTTCCTGAAAACAATTCCCGATCTTAAAATCGCAATAAGTCGCGAGGAAACTTCGTTGCAAGCCACACTTGGAACAAATACAGCCCCATTCGTTGTTGAGATAAAAGGGAAAGAATACGATCAGCTCGAAAAAATCCTGAACGAATCAAAATCCATTCTTCAGTCAAACACAGGGTTGTATAATATGACCACATCTCTTGATGAAGGTACTCCTGAGGTTGAAGTTAAAATTGACAGGTTCAAAACCAGTTTTTATAATGTCACTGTTGATAACATCATTAATCAGGTAAAAAGCTATTTATCAGGTGCCTCGGCCGGAAAATTTGAGCAGGGGGGCGAATTGAAAGACATTACGATTAAGCTTGGTGACATCACAATGAATCAACTTCAGGATCTTCTAATCACTGCAGGAACAATTAAGGTTCCCCTCAGCGAGCTGGCTCAGATCAAAACTGTGAGCACGCCAAGGCAAATCACCAGATCAAACCAGGTCCGCACTATTTACCTCTATGCAATGGTTAACAAGTCAAAACCATTCGACCAGATAGTTAAGGAGGCAGGAACATCTTTAAAAAGCATTGCACTTCCGGTTGACTATCGTATCGATATTACAGGTGAAGAATTAAAAAGAAAAGAGACAATGTCGAATCTTACTTTTGCTCTTATCCTCTCTGTTATCCTAGTATTTATGGTATTAGCTGCTGAGTTTGAATCGTTGATCCAGCCTTTTGTGATTCTGCTTACAATGCCATTTGCAGTGGTAGGTACCATTCTTACCTTCCTCCTTTTTGGAAAATCGCTCAACATGATGGCATATATCGGAATTATTATGCTTTGCGGTATTGCCGTGAGCAATGCGATTATCCTCATTGACAGGATAAATCAGTTACGTGAGGAGGGATTAGATAAGAAAGACTCAATAGTTACAGCAGGGTCGCAGAGGATCAGGCCAATTCTGATGACAAGTCTTACCACCATTTTTGCCCTGGTCCCGCTTACTATTGGGATAGGTGAAAGCGCTTCTCTCCGTTCACCAATGGCTCTGGCTGTTGTAGGCGGATTGGTATCATCCACCTTGCTTACTCTGCTTGTAATTCCCTGCGTATATTGGGTTTTCGATAGTTTCAAAGATTGGATTACAGGCGCAAATAAAAGAACTGCAGATCTGAGATAATTTTCTTATAAGACAGAAAATGAACTTTATTTTAAAAAGAAGAATACTGATCAGCATGCTCTTTGTCGGGCTGTCGATGCTGGGATATGTTTCATACAAGAAACTATCCGTTGAATTGTTTCCGAATGCTCAGCTTCCGACACTGATAGTACAGGTAGCAACCCCCCTTGAGGTAGATCCTGCATATATTGAATCGCAGGCAATAATTCCAATAGAAGGTGCAATAGGAACTCTTGAAGGAATTGAAAAGATCGAATCAAATATCTCTTCAAGGAGTGGAACCATTATGATTTATTATAATCAGAATGCCGATCTCAAATACGCCAATCTGAAGCTTCAGGAAAAAATTGATGTTGTTAAAAGCACAATTCCCACCGAGTTTATAATAAACGTTATAAAAATCGATCTCAAGCAGCTTACAAATCAGTTTATGTCGCTGCAGGTAAGAGGTGAAGGAGGAATAGACAGGATAAGGAATATTGCAGACAGGGAGATAAAACCCAAATTTGAAGAAATCAGTGGTATAGCAGGAGTTCAGGTTTATGGAGGTCAGGAGAACTCAATCGAAATAAGGCTAAATGAGAAAGCCTGTAAAGCGAACGGTATCTCAATAGCTCAGATCCGGAGCCTTCTCAATAATAACGGGGCAAAGAAGACATTCGCAGGTAAGGTTTTTGACGGGAGCAATAAACTGTTTGTCAATGTAACATCCGATTATACCGATGTAAAAGATATCGGTAACATAATTGTGAAAACATCGGGACCAGTTTTGCTGCGAGATGTTGCCGAGATCTTTTTCGGTGTAAAAGAACAGACCTCTTACAGCAGGGTTAACGGAATGGATGCGGTTACAGTTACTCTTGTCAATGATAACCAGGCTAACCTGATTGATCTTTCACATGCCGCTTTAAAAGAGATAGATGATCTGAATAAAACCCTTGTGTCAACCGGGGTTACCATTGTTGTGCAGAACAACAGTGCAGAAATAATGGAGAAGAATATAAATGAGATTATCAATCTAGCTGTCATTGGTGGATTGCTGGCTGTGATGATCTTATGGTTTTTTCTCAGGAATTTTCGCCTTGTTGCGATCATTGCAGTTTCAATTCCGGTATCAGTCTATGCTGCTTTCAACTTTTTCTATGCCTTCAATATAACAATAAACAGCCTTACCCTTGTTGGAATGGCGCTTGCCGTTGGTATGCTGGTCGATAATTCCGTGGTGGTGCTGGAGAATATATACCGTCTTGCGGGGCAGGGCGTTGACCCTGAAAAAGCTGTCAAACAAGGTTCGTCAGAAGTATGGAGATCGATATTCGCCGGTACTCTTACAACGGTGATAGTATTCCTCCCATTTATTTTCTCTGACAACTTCCTAATAAAAATGGTTGGTAAGAATATTGGGGTATCGATAATTTCAACACTTTTCATATCTCTTCTGGTAGCTCTACTTTTCATACCAATGGCCACCTACTTCCTCCTTTCAACATCAACAAAGAGCAATTCTGAAATATTTAAAAAACTCTCAATACACAACAGGGTAATCCAAGGCTATCATCTTGTATTAAAAGCAAGTATGCGAAATCCTGCCTCAACTATCATAGGTACTTTAGCAATCTTCTTTACAGCGCTTCTGATAAGTCTTACCCTTAGTATCACATCAACACAGGAGATAAACACTCCAACTTTCAGGATGAGTGTAACTATGCCAAGCGGAGCCACCCTGGAAAAAACTGATGCAGTAGTTGAGGAGATTGAAACAAGACTGGCTTCAATTCCTGAAAAAGAAGATATAGTAAGCCGCATAGAAGAAGCCCAGGCTACAGTAACAGTAAAACTTTATAAAGACTGGGATAAAAAGAGCAAACGATCACTTCCTGAAATAAAAAATGCCATCTCTGAAAAAACAAAAAATATCTCTGCCGCGCAGGTAACTATGGATGAACTTTCAACCAACGGTGGATTTTCCGGCGGCGGCGGAGGCGGAGGTGGGGATACTTATAATCCGGGTTCAGATTTTATGAACCTGCTTGGTATAGGCTCTACAAGAGAGAGTATTATCATAAAAGGACAGAACTTCATTCAGATGAAAAACCTGGCCGATGACATAAAATCCAACGTGGATAAACTCTCCACAATTAGCAACGCAAGTGTAAATGTTCAGGACAATAAACCTGAAGTACACCTTCAGTTCGATATGGACTATATGGGAAGAAATAACTTCACGCTTGCCAATCTCTCCGCTGCTCTGGGTACCTTTGGAAAGGAATATTCTTCAGGGGCTACTTTCAAACAGGGTACCGAGAGTTACGACATAATGATCAAGTATGCTGAGGATAGTATTGCAAAGCTGAATAAGAATAAAAGCATTGAAGATCTGAAGCATCTTGAGGTAAGTGGAAGCAATGGATCGCTGATGGAGATGCAGGAGCTTTCAAATATAGTTTTCTCATCGGGGATGGGTAACATTCACCGGGAGAACCAGGAAAAAAGGGTAACTGTAACCTATACTTTCAATGATGAGATCAAGAACTCCAAAGATCTGTTGGAAGGTGCACGACTAGAGATTGCATCACTGGTACAAGGGATCAACATCCCTCCGGGAATTGCAGTTGAGATCGTTCAGGAGGACGATCAGCTTAAGGATTTCTACTACCTTATCGGAGTTGCATTTCTTCTGATATTCATGATACTTGCTGCTGTTTTTGAATCGCTTGCCACACCTGTAGTTCTGATGTTCAGCATTCCCCTCGCAGCACTCGGATCGTTAATTGCACTGATCCTGACAAATAATTCCCTTCTCAATATGAATACCCTCATGGGCTTCCTCATACTGCTCGGAGTAGTTGTAAATAACGGTATAATCCTTATTGACTATACCAATATTCTGAGGAAGAGAGGCAATCGAGTTCAAAGAGCTCTTATGACAGCTGGTGTTTCAAGGCTTCGTCCTATTCTTATTACTGCCTCAACAACAGTTATAGCAATGGTTCCTCTGGCAATGGGGAAATCGGAGTATGTATCTGTTATCGGCGCCACATTCGCAATTACCGTTATAGGAGGATTGACTCTGAGTACCCTGCTCACACTGGTATTCATTCCAACATTCTATACCGGACTCGAGAATGCTTTGAAATGGTTCTATGCCCTGAGCTGGAAAAATAAAATTACTCAATTCATTATTTTTGGTGTATTTATCTTTCTTATTTACTCTTACATAGATACATTCCTCTGGAAACTGATCACTACTATTCTTGACGTGATCCTTGTTCCGGCGAGTACCTGGTTTGTTATGAACAGTCTGAAGAAAGCCAGGGAAACAGTCATCTCTCCCGATGAGCCAATTCACATCTATATCCAGAGTCTTGTAAAGATCTATGAACGTGAAAACCGTTGGGCAAGAGAATGGAAAGGAGGCGCGAATATAAGAAAACGTCTGGGTCTGGAAAAAGAGTTTAAAACATGGAAGGATATGAGTGAGATAACCTGGCAGGCTCCTCTGCTTGGTTTTATAATCTATTTCACCTATTTCTATCTCAAAACGGGATTCTGGGTTTTCGTCTTTAGTATGGCAACATGGTTCATTCTTTCTGCTCTTTGGACAAACTTCAGGGAATTGTTTACAAATCTGACAGCTAACGGGGAGAAACAATGGCTGAAAAAAGTAACTCCGGTAATTGATTTTGCAATATTCTGGATCATTCCACTTCTGAACCTGATTTTCTTCGAGCTTAAATGGGAAAACCTGGTGGTTGTTTTGATCCTTGGAGTTCTCTGGTTCTCAGGTTTATTCATCTATAAAACCGGACAAAAACTCACCAGGGAGAATATTGATATCTATCGCCTCGAAGGAAGGTTTAAAGGATTCCGTAAAAATGTCTACAGGATGGTTGCCTCAGTGCCTCTTATCGGAAAGAAGAAAAAACCGTTCAAAGCATTGAGTTGTGTCTCCCTGAATATAGGCAATGGGATGTTCGGACTGCTTGGTCCCAACGGAGCAGGAAAGACCACACTCATGAGAATTATATGCGGGATTCTTGAACAGAGTTATGGGAAAGTCTGGATCAACGGTCTCGATACTCAAAGGATGAGGGAAGAACTCCAGGGACTTATCGGTTACCTGCCTCAGGAATTTGGAAGCTATGAGAATATGACGGCTCATGAATACCTGCATTACCAGGCAATGTTGAAAAATATTACCGATGTAAAAATCAGGGAAGAAAGGGTTACTTATTGTCTGAGTGCTGTTCACATGGAGGATCGACGTCACGATAAGATAGGTTCCTACTCTGGTGGTATGAAACAAAGGATGGGAATTGCACAGATATTGTTACATCTCCCACGTATTCTTGTAGTTGATGAGCCTACAGCAGGACTCGATCCGCGCGAGCGTATCAGGTTCAGAAATCTGCTTGTTGAACTCAGCCGCGAGAGGGTTGTGATCTTTTCAACACACATCATTGAGGATATTTCAAGCTCATGTAACCAGGTTGCCGTATTAAATAAAGGCAAGCTGAGATACTTCGGAAAACCGATCGACATGACCAAAGAAGCAGAAGGACATGTATGGCAGTTTAACATTCCGGCGAAGGACTTTGGAGCCTTTGTCGAGAAGAATCTTGTTGTGCATCACATGTCGGAAGGGGAAAATGTCAGGATTAGGGTAATCTCTGAATTTGCACCATGGGAAGGAGCAATAAATGCTGTTCCAAACCTCGAGGATGCATATTTGTGGTTGTTAAGAAGGAACGAAAGGTCGGGTTCAAATCCCGGCGGCAAAATAAATTGAAATATATTGGAAAGATTAAGAAATGAAAACTAATAAGT
The DNA here is from genome assembly GCA_025350595.1 of Bacteroidota bacterium. GTDB lineage: Bacteria > Bacteroidota > Bacteroidia > Bacteroidales > VadinHA17 > LD21. The sequence continues at coordinate 2,962 of JANXXP010000086.1, read as the reverse complement.
TGAAAAATATCTGGACACTCATTTACAAGATGATTGTCTACAACCTCAGGATAATCTTTGCCAACAAGTTTATCTGGTTTCTGGCCGGTTCTGTAATATTTTACATTGGACTATCAGTCATCTATGTTTTTGCCAATGATGTCTCGAAGATGAATGACCTGTACTTTGTGTTTCTATTTTCCGGAGTCCTCCTTGTATTTTACCCATCAGTCTTCGGTGTGCAGAATGATCAGGATGCCCGAACCATCGAGATTCTTTTCGGGATCCCAAACTACAGGTATAAAGTGTGGCTGGTAAGAATAGTCCTGATATTCATAATTACATTTCTTATAATGCTGGTTTTTACCTTTCTCTCGTCAGTACTGATAGTCAAGTTCCGGTTTTTAGATGTAACAGCAGCGGTAATGGTTCCTGTACTATTTCTCGGAGTTATGGCATTTATGCTCTCAACAGTTATCAGAAGCGGTAACGGGACAGCGGTTATAATGATCATCTTCGGTATGTTTTTCATGATCCTCAGTGATGCACTCAGCAAAAGCCAGTGGAACATATTCCTGAATCCTTACGAACTCCCATACGATGTAAATGAAAGAACATGGGCTATTATAATGCTTAAGAACAGGATTATAATGGTCACAGGTTCTGTCTTATTTTTGCTTGTCGCCCTGTTTAATCTGCAGAAGAGGGAGAAATTTATGTAGAAGGAAGGCTCAGTTAACAAAAAGGGATAAAAATTGTTAATTCATAATGCCCTGATAATTACCAGGCATTAAAATTCAATTTAATACCTTTATAAATGGCACAGATTCAGGAATTGGATGAAAATCAATCAGGTGATTTACTAGTCAGGGAGAAATCTTTCAGGAAGTTTCTTGATGAGTTCAAAACAAGTATGAAGCGTGCTTTTCATGGAGAAAATGAAATCGATAGTTTTTGCAGTACAAGGGGAATACCTCCTGCCGTTTTAAATGAGTTGATGTCGGGTAATCCTCTTTCTCTTTGTATTCCAAAACAATACGGAGGATTTGGTGGCACAGTAAAAGAGAACATTGCATTTGTTTCAGCTGCTTCCTATGAATCGCTTGCCTTATCCTTAACCTTAGGAATAAATAATGGTCTCTTCATTCAACCTGTTGATAAATACGGCCAGGAAAAAGTCAAGCAGAAAATATTTAACCAGTTCCTGAATGAAAATCGTATGGGTGGGCTAATGATCACTGAACCTGGTTTTGGCAGTGACGCACTTAACATGCAGACTTCATTCTATGAGAAAGATGGATTTTTTCATCTCCACGGTAAAAAACATTGGGCCGGACTTACCGGCTTGGCAGATTTATGGATTCTTACAGCACGTAAAAAGGCAATTCATGGAGATCTGATGCGAGATATCGATATGTTCATCTGTGATGTAAATGCCCCGGGGCAAAAGATAGTTGTCGAAGAGATTTTTGAAAACCTCGGACTATATCAGATCCCATATGGCAGAAATTCCATTGATGTATATATACCTGAAGAACAGAGGTTTATTCCTCATTCAACAGGCATTCAGATGTTACTCGATATGCTTCACAGAAGCAGGTTTCAGTTTCCGGGGATGGGTCTTGGATTTATTAAAAGGATACTTGATGAAGCTATCTCTCATACAAAATCGCGGCTGGTAGGAAATAAAAGCTTATCAACTTATGATCAGGTTCAGAATCGCCTTACCCGTCTGCAGTCAAATTTCACTGTTTGCTCTGCATTTTGCCTGAGATCAGGTGAAATAGCAGGAATGGAGAATAATCTGGCTTCACTTGGACTCGAAGCAAATATTACTAAAAGCGTTACGTCAGATATAATGCAGGAATCAGCTCAGTCGTTGCTTCAGCTTTTCGGAGCTAAAGGTTATCAACTTAACAGCATAGCTGGCCGATCAGTTGTAGATAGTCGTCCTTTCCAGATTTTTGAAGGATCAAACGATATTCTTTATCACCAGATTGCAGATTCGGTAATGAAACTAATGAGAACAGCCAAAGAAACTAGTTTTTATCAGTTTTTAAAAGGCTATGCTACCAGGGCTTCCGAACGTATTAAGGAGCTGGTCAGGTTTGATCTGAATATTGAATTGTCGCAACGAAAGCTCGTTGAATTAGGTCAGATAATAAGCAGAATCGTTTCCATGGATCTGGTTTTATACCTCGGGGAGAAAGGATTTCGCAAAGATTTAATCGATAATACATTAATTATATTAAAACAAGATATCTCCACACTTTTAAACTCTTTCCATTTTGAGAATAATACAAAAGTAATTGTCGAATATAATGAAGAGAGCAACTGGCTAGACTTCTCTTATTAACTTCTGGCTCCGATAAACGATACTCATGCTTTTGTTGATCCTGCCAAAACCGGTATATGGCTTTACAATATCTATAAATATTACAACGGCAATCTGTCAAGACAGCTGACACTGGTCCAAAACTTCAGCAAACAACAACTTTTGAGTACGATTCATATTATAACCCTTACATAATATTCAAACAATCCAGCAATCCGGGACTCTTCACAAACAAGAATAACATCATAAAGAAAAATACACACAGTTATGACCCTGGTCCCGGTCTTCCAACTTCGTTTCACTTTTCCTGGCTTCTGACGCTTCGTAGTTTTTCGAAAAATTCATTTTTTAAATATCAGATTATAAACAATATAATGATCTGTTTTTTATAGTTTTACCGCACTAACGCCTACTTTTGCGGTATGTTTTCGGTAAGAAAAGTCAAAACCAGGTCAGGTTCTACTGCTGTTCAGGTAGTACGATATATTGGACACTGTAAGTACCCCCTTTCTCCTACAGAGTAAAAGTGGACATTTTTTTCTGATATTTTGTTTTCAAAAATTGCACTGGACTTAAATTACTTAAAATATCATTTGGATGGTAGTAGTTATAATCAATCATAAATTCTTCCGTCTTTTCTTTGACTTG
>JANXXP010000083.1 GCA_025350595.1 Bacteroidota bacterium | reverse complement strand
TATGAGAGTATCAAAAGAAATATTATTGAAGAACAGAATTGACAGTCGTTTGCAACGTATAGCCAATGTGCTTTTATTAAATGCCAGCTTTATTGACAACCTTGGGTTGTTTAACGGCAAAATGGGGATCGCTATATTTTTTTACAATTATGCCAGGTGTACCGGCAACAAAATATATGAGGATTATGCAGGTGAACTTATTGATGAAATCTATGAAGAGATAAACACAAACACGCCCGTAGATTTTGCCAACGGATTAACCGGTATAGGCTGGGGAATTGAATACCTGGTAAAGAACAGATTCCTTGAAGCTGATACAGATGAAGCATTATCAGAAATCGATAATGCTATTTACCGTTCCAGGATAAACTCCCCAATTCTGATCAATGATGGCAAAGATTTGTTCGGATATGGGTTATATTATATAATGCACTTAACTGGCGGGGAAATATGTGATGATGACCTGAATACTCTCATGAAAAAATATCATTTAATTTTCCTTACAGATGAATGTGAGAGAATTCTCATACAAAAACATTATAAAAGGTTTAATATTGAATCGTTAAGCGTCGATACTATTAATTCTTTCATCTGGTTTCTATTAGAAATGCACCGTCTGGAGATCTTTCCATATAAGTCAGAAAAGGTTTTACAGGCGGTTCCAGGTTTCATAGATGATTCACTTAGAAACAATGATGATATTGCAGGAACAGGTCAACTGCTTAGTTTGACTGGGTTTATGCTTCCCTATATTAACGATCTGGTTACGAAGGATTCTCTCGCTGAATTATTACAGAGTAGTTTTTTAAAAGTGAATCTCAAAGAATTGTCAGATGAAATTTTAGTTGACAGCTTTGTTAAGAAAACATGGCAGAAGATTGTTTATGAACCTTATGTTTCATCAAACATGGAATCAGTTGATACTTTTAATAAAATCTTCTCGATAATTGACAATGAAGAAGGCTGGAACAGAAGATTAGACAACTTAAACAAGAATAACATAGGATTGACGGGATTGTCAGGTATTGGCATGGGATTGATATTTCAAAGAATGATGGGAGAATCACGATCAACAAAGTTAGAAATCAGAACAGAAAACAATAAAGTTAAGATTGAAGACTAATTACATTAATATAACAAATTCGACCTGCATGACCGGCACGACTTGCAAGACCTGCAAGACAGATCTGACTGACGTTACTTTCCTTATCCCCTTACGAATTGATTCTATTGAACGGAAAGAGAATACAGAGGCTCTGATCAGGTATATCTTAAATTATTTCGACACATCACTCATTGTGTTGGAATCTGATTCTGCAAGGAAGTATTATCCCGAAGATGACAATGATAGTTTTTCTTACGAGTTTATAGAAGATAACAATGAGTTTTTCTATAAGACAAAGTGTATTTCCCGGTTGATCAACCTTGCCGAAACCACTTTTGTTGCTGTTTGGGACGCTGATGTAATTGTTCCTTTTGGACAGATAATAACATCTGTGGACATATTACGGAAAGAACAGGCTTTTCTAACCCTTCCATACGATGGACGAGCCTGTCTGACTGATAAATATTCAGCAAGTCTTTTTAAAGAAACAGGTGATATTGAAATATTTATGAAACTCTTTCCGGCTATGCCATTAATGTATGGTTACCATTCAACAGGAGGAGCTTTCATTACAAGTAAAGAAAAATACCTTGACAAAGGAGGAGAAAATGAAATGTTTTATGGCTGGGGACCTGAAGATGCAGAACGACTCAAGAGGCTTGAAATAATGAATTTACCGATCCATTATACTGAGGGACCTCTTTTTCACCTATGGCACCCACGTGGAAAGACAAACTGGTACACTAATAATAAAATTGAAATACAAAACCGCAGGGAATTTATTGAAACCTGCAAAAGAAATGGTTTAAAATGACTCTAAAATGATTACTCTGTTTATTTTTAAATCGGGTGCAAGGGGAATGCAATATGGCATTGGAACCTATATTAGGGAGTTGACTGATGCTCTTCTGAAAATTGGAGGCATTAAAATATATCTGGTTTCTTATCATAGTATTAACTGTAATGAATTCTCAATAAGATCAATTACCGAAAAATATTCGGAAATCAACATTCCATCACCTTTAATACATACCTCTCAAAACAATTCTTCCGATAAAAAGTATGCAACTGCAGTTGTCAGGCTATTAACTGATTTCATACCTCAAAATGGCAAAGTCATATTTCAGATTAATTATTTGGATGATCTTCCAGTTGCAAATAAACTTAAAGAAAAATACAAATACCCGGTCATCAGTATTGTTCACTTTGCACAATGGCAGCAATTATTTGAGGGGAACCGAAAAAAATTGAGCGGACTTAATATCGATCAACCTTCAAACAATATAGAATTTACATTATCAAAGGAAAAAGAGTTCTATCATGTTCCCGATCATATTGTTTCTGTGACACACTATATGAAAGATTTTCTGATCAATGATTATGGTATTATCCCGGAAAAAATCACAGTAATTCCTAACGGGCTGGATTATAGCAAATATGAAACCATTTCAAAGGACGAGCGAGATAGCCTGAAGCAAAAATTAGGCTTCGGGAATGATGAAACAATTGTACTTTTTTCCGGAAGGATCGATCCCTGCAAAGGGATATTTTACCTGCTTGATGCTTTTGAAGAAGCTTGTAAACAAAATTACAATCTCAAATTAGTATTATTGGGGCAGGGCAATATTCAGGATTGTCAGAAAAGGCTTCAATCTTCTTTTGGAAAAGTAATTTATACCGGATTTCTGCCAAAGGAATTAGTAACATCAATTTACCAGGTAGCAGATATTGGTATTGTACCTTCAATCTATGATCATTGTCCCTACACTGTTCTTGAGATGATGGCAAATAAGATCCCATTGATAGCTTCAAGGATCAATGGTCTTGATGAAATTCTTGATGATAATCAGTGCCAATTTGTAAATCCTGTTTTAAGCAGCGAAGGTGATATCTCATTTAATATAATGGAATTATCAGACGCAATCCTCAAGATGGCAGGGGACACCAACTTTAGGAATGAACTTGCAATTAATTCTTATGACAGCCTGATTAGGCGATTTACAGCCGTTCGTATGGCAGACGAGATGAATAACCTTTTTCAAACTTTATTTAAAGACATAATTATCCCGGAATATGAAGAGAACGAGAGAAGATAATACAGTATCAGTTATTCAGAGAGCGGTAAGGTATTTTCGGATACCGGTTACAAAAAGCTCCGTAAAGGAAGCACTTAAGTCTAATTCTTACTATCCGTCTTTTAGAAGCATTTGCGACACTTTTAATGAATGGAACATTGATCACTACCCGTTAAGATACCAGCCTGAAGAGATACAGGAAATTTCAGCTCCATATATTGTGCATTTTAAAAGTGGCGGCGGTCAGCTGGCATTTGTGTCTGGAATTAATAATGGCAGAATTACTTACTACGAATCGTATAATACAAAAAGAGAAACAGGATTTGAGGATTTCATAGAAAGATGTTCGGGAGCGGTTATATTACTCAATCCTGATGAAAGATCAGGTGAGAAAAATTACCGGAAGAAATGGCAGGATGAGTTGATCAGTAATGGCATTTTACCAGTGACAATCCTTTTATTTCTACTTTTTATAATCCTGGCAGTGATAAACTCAGTTTTAACGGGGGGTATACTGCTTCAAAAAATGAAAGGGTTATTATTCCTGACAAAAATAGCAGGAATTGTACTATCTGTTCTTTTGATCCTGCATGAATTCGAGGTTCGCTTATCATTGACAGAGAAACTATGTCATCTGAATAAAGCTACAAATTGCAATACTGTTTTGAACGACAAAGCCTCGAAAATATTCGGATGGTTTAGTTGGGCAGATGTGGGTTTTATATATTTTACAGGTTGTTTACTGTTTTTATTACAGGGTTCAGGAGGTGGTGAATACTCACTTATGGCCATCCTGTCGGTTCTTTCGTTGCCATACCCTGTGTTCTCTATATA
>JANXXP010000331.1 GCA_025350595.1 Bacteroidota bacterium | reverse complement strand
TGCAAAAGAGCTTAATCTGGATTCGACAAGAATTATGACTATTGTTTCGAGGAGCATGGGGAATTTTAATGAGATAAGGATGTTTATTAATGATACTCCTGACACTTTAAGGCAGCTTGCTCTTTCTCTTTTGGAGGTTTTACCGGATAAAGATCTGAGGGATACAAAAAGAAAGATACTTTCAGACCATTTGAAAAACATTAACAAGACTGGCCATCTTATCTCGGAACAGGAGAGTAAAATGTTTATCAATTACATTCTTAATCCCAGAGTTGCTAATGAAATGCTTGTTGGCTGGCGGGGCTATTTTAAGGATAATCTACCGGCACTGTTATTGAAAAATGGATTGAATGATCCATTATTAATAGTGGATTACCTGAATAAGAATTTGTTAATAGATGATGACGAAAACTATTATGGAACCCCATTAACTCCAATTGGTGTCATCGAACTTAAAGTCTCTGATAGACAATCACGTGCAATAGCTTTCGTAGCAATTTGCCGGGCTCTAGGGATTCCTTCACGCCTTGAGTCTGGAAGCAATGTGCCACAGTATTTCTTTAAGTCAGATTGGGTTGATGTATTTTTTTCTGATCAAAAAAAACCCGTACAAGAGAAAGGATTCCTGAAGCTGGTTTCTGACGATAAAAAACCTGTACCCGAATATTACACCAATTTCACCCTTGCGCGATTTGAAAACGGAAGGTACAATACGCTGGAATATGACTATAACAGAAAAATCAGTGATTTTACAGAAGAACTGCAATTATTATCCGGACATTATATGCTTGTTACAGGAAACAGATTATCTGACAGCAAAATACTATCAAACATCTCATTTTTTGACCTATTAGAAAATGAACATAAAATAATCAAGGTAAATCCACGTAAGGAGATCTCTGAAAATTTAATACTTGGTAAAATTGATCTGAAAGAAGCCATAGGTCTGTTTGGTGAAAAAATATCAACTATAGAGAAAGCCACTAATAAAGGAGTTGTAATAATCTGGATCGATCCTGATAAAGAGCCAACAAAACATATATTTAACGACCTGCCTGTTCTCAAAAGTGAACTAGACGCTTGGGGTGGATATTTCCTCTTTTTGTCAGATTCACAAAGCAACAGTAAATCATTTAATTCTGAAGATTTTAAGGGACTTCCAAAAAATTCTCTTTTCGCAATAGATCACGGGCTGGCAGCATTAATTAATGTACATTTTCCCGGATGTTCGCCAGATAGTCCTTTACCTTTTTTGATTGTTTCTGATAGGGATGGAAACATAAGATTTACATCATCTGGATACAGGATCGGTATAGGAGAGCAAATTCTAAAGCACATTAAATAATTTCTTGTTAACAAATGTTGATATCTGAATTCAATCTTACTGGTGTCAATCATTTAAAATCACTTATATTTGTAATGTTTTGGTGTTACAATGAAATAAAATCATTGTAATGAAAAGGGAATGCGGTTTGAATCCGCAACAGTACCCGCTGCTGTGATGCCTGATCGTTTTAACGATGATGGTTATCTGAAACACCTGCCACTGTGGAGCCTGGGCGCCATGGGAAGGCTTCAGGAAACCGGGATAAGTCAGAAGACCTGCCATACAAGCTGATATCAAAGCTTTCGGGAAGAAAAGCGCAGAATCATATATTGATTCCCACCTTTCATTTTCCGTAAGCGCTTATTATCAGGCATTTAATCTGATAATTAATTGATTTACTGGTAGTAATATGAAACAAGGCGAGAAATCAAGCATAATCAAACATTGAAATATACTTTAATATATATTGCCTTCTTTTTATCATTGCCACTTAATGGACAAGATACATTCCGGTCTGATACTATTAAAATTCCTGAAGTTTTAATACAACGGGGAAACTTTAATTCAGATCATTCTGGCTATAAAAAAAATTCGCTGGATTCATCAGTAATCAAAAATTACAGCCACTCTACTATTTCTGATCTTCTGTCAGATAACTCAAATGTTTACATTAAAAGTTATGGAATGGGTGGAACTGCTACTCCTTCTTTCAGAGGAACTGGAGCGAACCATACTCAGATTGAATGGAATGGGGTAAATATCAATAATCCTATGTTAGGGCAATCGGATCTATCAATTTTACCAGTTGGGCTTGTAGATGATGTTCAGATTATATCCGGAGGTGCATCAATGTCACTAAACAGTGGTGGAATAGGGGGTATTATTAATCTCGAGTCCAAACCAGAATGGAATAAAGGGACTATAATTCAGATTAATCCGGGAATTGGAAGTTTTGGACAGTATTCCGGTCTGATAAAAGTGAAATGCGGAAACAATAGCTTTCAGACAATCACAAAAGCCTTCTTACAATCTTCGGAAAATGATTTTAGATACCTAAACAATGATATCGGCGCTGAACCTGTTTGGGAGACGAGAAAAAACAGCCAGGTAATTCAAAAAGGTTTTTTACAGGAATTCTATTACAAAAGAAACAGGAATATTACTTCTGCCAGAATATGGTATGAATCTGCAGATAGAAATCTTCCTGAATCGATGCTGACACAACAGGTAAATTCAGGTGAAAAACAATTTGATGAGTCGTTACGAATGTTACTGAACTTTGATATAAATAAGGGAAAAATTAATTATTTTTTTTCAGGAGCCCTTCTTTTTGACAAATTGAATTATGTTAATCGCCTCGCGTCAATTGACTCAAGAAATCTTGCAGAAACAATGTCTGTAAAAGCTGGTTTTGAGGATCGAGTCAGTGAAAATATTACTTTCAAAACCATTATAAATGAGGATGTTAATGTTATCCATTCAAATAATTACGATCAGAATACTACCCGAAATACTTTATCAGTTACAGCATCTTCACAGCAAAAAGTGAGTGACAGGATTGAAACTTCATTACTACTTCGTGAGATTCTTGACAGAAACAAACTTCTGATTCCGGATTTTTCAACTGGATTGCAAGTACGAATAAGTGAAGAAAAAGAATACTTCCTGAAAGCTAATATTTCCAGAAACTCAAAAATACCAACCCTTAATGATATGTTTTGGAATCCGGGGGGAAATCCTCTCTTGAAAAACGAGTACGCGTATATATACGAAATAACTTACGAGATGAACCTGAAAATCTCAAGTCCTGCTATATTGAAATACGATCTTACTGTTTTTCATAATAATATCAGGGACATGATATTATGGCATCCAGGTGAATTTTCATATTGGACCGCTGATAATATTCAGAATATGAATTCAACAGGTATGGAGTCATCATTAACACTTGATTATATCAGGAATAATTTAACTGCGCGTATTAATGCAGGTTATTCATTTACAAGGTCAATTAATGAAGGTACAAACACAGAAAGTGATAATTCAGCCGGCAAACAACTAATGTATATTCCTGAAAATCAGGCAAAGGCTTCTATCAGGATTGCATTTAAGAAAATATACTCTTTCTGGCTGGTTAATTTTACCGGTGATAGATATATAACAGCAGATAATTCAAAATTCCTACCCGGATATCTGATAAATAATTTGACTATCGGCATCAAATACCCTATGAGAGCCTCTTCTATCGACATTAATTTGGGCATTGATAACATTTTTAACGTTAATTATCAGTCAATAGCGTATTACCCATTACCCGGCCGGTTCTTTAATATGAAAATTTTAATTCAACTTGTAAAATAACTAAAGATGAAGAATTTACTAAAAATTTGTTTACTGTGGTTACTTATTACTTCGTGTTCAAAATTGCCTGATAATTTACCATCAAGTTATGTATTTGGTGGAGGAGTTTATATTCTGAATGAAGGAAATTTCAGAGCGGGAAATGGATCTCTTTCATTTTATTCATATGATTCATCAAAAATTTATAATGATCTTTTTTTTAAAAAGAACAGCCGTCCGCTTGGCGATATTCCAAATTCAATGATCATTAATTCAGACCGGGCCTATATTGTAGTTAATAACTCAGGAAAAATTGAAGTTATTGACAGATCAACGCTAGAGTCTAAAGCTACTATTACCAGATTAATATCGCCAAGGAATATGAAGGTAATAAATGATTCAAAAGCTTATGTTACCAGCATTTATTCAGATTCTGTTGCTATTATAAATCTTTACAGTAATACAATATCAGGATATATTAATCTAAGAAGATCATCTGAATCAATAGTCGTTTCTGGTAATAACGCTTATATCTCAAACTGGGTGGGAGGAAAGGAGATAATGGTTGTTAACACACTTCTTGATGTAGTTGTTGATTCCGTTGAAGTAGGGATAGAACCTGAAAGTATGGTGCTTGACAATAACAGGATACTCTGGGTTCTGTGTAACGGAGGATGGACAAGACAAAACTTTGCGGAGCTTGTTGCTATTGATACTTATACTAATCATGTTTATAAAAAAATTGTATTTCCTACAAAGGAAGCTTCTCCTTCATGTCTTCAGATTGATGGATCTGGTCAGACGTTATTCTATCTTGATAACGGAGTAAAGAAAATGGATATTAGCTCCGGAATCCTGCCATCAACTACACTAATTCCCCAATCAGGAAATTATTTTTATAAAATCGGGATCAATCCTCTCAATGCTGATGTTTTCATAACCGATGCAGTTGATTATGTACAACAAGGCTATTTATTAATATACAAGAATGACGGAACATTTATGTCCAAAAATAAAGCAGATATAATTCCGGGATCAATGTGTTTTAATTTAAGAATTGATTCGCATACTAAATGAAAGCAGTATAAAATATGATAACCCGAAGACAATTTATTCGTCTGCAAATTTTATTGATATTGGTTATTATCTCTGGTTGCAAAACCAGTAATAATAATAATGGACTAAAAATCTCTGATGGCAGGAATGATAACACTGGTGCAAAAAGATTTAAGCTTGAACAAACGGGTGGGTTTACAAAGCTCACAATTATAAACCCCTGGCAGGGAGCTGACAATGTTACCCAGATTTTCAACCTGGTAAAAAGAGGGACGATGCTTTCTGAAAAAATCGATTCTTCAACTATTATTTATGTCCCTTTGAAAAAGATAGTTTGCATGTCAACCACTCATATTTCAATGATTTCTGCCATAGGTGAAGAGAACACAATTTCAGGGGTTTCAGGTTCAGGCTTCATTTATTCAGAACAGTTAAACAAGACTGTTGAGAAGGGACAGATATTGGATGTAGGTTACGAATCTAGTCTTAATAAGGAGTTGATTCTGAAGATTGCCCCTGATCTGATAATGATGTACGGAATAGGAAGTGAATCAGCTGGTTATGTAAGTAAGATTGAGGAATTAGGGATGAAGGTTCTTTTCAATGCTGATTATCTTGAGACGGACCCATTAAGCAAAATGCAATGGATTAAAGTTTTCGGTGCCCTATATTGTAAGGAAAGACTTGCTGACAGCATTTATGATTCAGAAGTAGAAAATTACAATAAACTGAAAACATTTATCAGTGGGCATATTACTTACAGACCAAATGTTCTTCTGGGACTACCATATAAAGATACCTGGTATGTTTCCCCCGGCAATTCATTTGCCAGCAAACTGATTAGCGATGCTGGGGGTAATTATCTCTGGAAGAATACCGAGTCATCAGTGTCAATGCCCTATGGAATTGAAAATGTTTATTTAGGTGCATTAAATGCTGACTTCTGGCTTAACATTGGGAGTGCCAGAGATAAGGCAGAAATTTCTCTGGCAGATAAAAGACTGTCTGATCTGCCTTGTTTTAAGAAAGGGAATTTGTATAATAATAATAACCGGGTAACTGTTAATGGTGGAAATGACTACTGGGAAAGCGGCACTATTTACCCACATCTTATTCTGAAAGACCTGGCTAAAATTCTGCATCCTGAGTTATTCAATGATAAGACACTGTTTTATTATCGTAAAATTTATTAATCTTAAGTCGGGTGCAAAAAGAGATTCAGATAAAAACCGGAAGCAGCTACTTATCAGAGAAACAGCAGAACCTTATTTTTGCCTGCCTGTTTTTTCTGATAATTATTTTTTTCCTACTCGATGTATTTCTTGGATCTGTAAGTATTAAAGCCACAGAAGTAATCAAAGCTATTTTTACGAATACTGACAGCAGTTTTGCAACTATTGTTCTTAAATTCAGATTACCGAAGGCAATCACAGCATTGATTGTTGGAATCGCGTTATCATTGAGTGGATTACAGATGCAGACTATCTTTAGAAATCCGATGGCTGGCCCAGATGTTCTTGGGATAAGTTCCGGAGCTAGTCTTGGAGTTGCATTTGTAATACTTGGCTTCTCAGCAAATATATCGCTGGCTGGGATAAGTGGTATTGGAAACTGGATTCTGGCAGCTGCCTCATGGACAGGTGCCGGAGCAGTAATGATATTGATAATGTTTATCTCATCAAGGGTAAAGGACATAATGACTATTCTTATTTTAGGTATTATGCTCTCAAGTGGCATATCAGCTATTGTTACAATAATGCAGTATTTCAGTAATGAAACAATGCTTAAAGCCTATGTAATATGGACCATGGGCAGTTTGGGGAATCTTACTACCAGTCAGCTTAATGTCCTGCTTATTTCGGTTTCAGTTGGCTTACTTTTAAGCTTTATATCATCAAAAATGCTGAATGCGTTATTAATGGGAGAGAATTATGCAGCCAGCATAGGACTTAATGTCAAATTCTCAAGATTTGTAATTTTCGCATGTACAAGTATACTTACTGGCAGTGTAACAGCATTTTGCGGACCAATTGGTTTTATAGGAATAGCTGTGCCACACATAGTAAGGATTCTGTTTAAAACATCCGATCATAAAATATTAATTCCAGGAACTATATTAACTGGAGGTGTTGTAATGCTGGCAAGTGATCTTATTTCTCAGTTACCAGGATCGGAGAATGTTTTACCTGTAAACTCAGTTACCTCGTTAATTGGAATTCCTGTCGTAATATGGGTAATTCTCAGAAACAGAAAATATTCTGGATTATTCTGATGGAAACTATATCCGCCAAAATATTGACACTCGATTCGTTAAAAATCGGGTATGTTTCAGGGAGAAGCGAAAAAGTCTTGTTGCCTCCAATAAATGCGACCGCAAATAAAGGGGAACTCATTGCAGTTATTGGAAAAAACGGTATTGGAAAAAGCACCCTGCTCAGGACAATTGCCGGATTGCAACTACCACTGGGGGGGGAGATTCTTTATTCCGGTAAAAACATCCACGATTACTCAAGAATTGATCTCGCACAAAAAGTCGGATATATTTCAACCGAAATTGTTAAGGTAAGCAACATGAGTGTTTATGATCTTGTTTCAATTGGACGGTTTCCACATACAAATTGGCTTGGGAAAATTGACGGGAAAAATCATAATGCGATAATGAATGCCCTGGAAAAAACAGGATTATCAGGATTTCGTAACAGGTTTATTGCTGAACTTTCTGACGGAGAACGACAACGGACGATGATAGCCAGAATTTTAGCCCAGGATACAGGTCTGATGGTTATGGATGAACCAACGGCATTTTTGGACATTGGCAGTAAGTACGAGATACTTCACTTATTGCATCTTCTATCAAATAAAAACGATAAGACTATTATATTTTCTACCCATGATCTTCATATGGCAGTAAGTCAGGCAGATAAAATCTGGTTAATCATTGATAATGAATTAATTGAAGGGGCTCCGGAAGATCTTATGATAAGGGGAGCATTTGATCACCTTTTCGACTCATCACCTGTAAAATTCAATTCGGATAATGGCGTTTTTTCATTCAGGAGTGAGGAAATGGGAAGCATTTATTTAGAAGGGGAGGGGATTCTGAAACATTGGACTGAAAAAGCAGTCAACAGGGCAGGTTATTCAGTTTCAGAAAAACTTACCACACCATATATTATAATCCCATCAGTAGAGAATAAAATGTGGCATCTTCGTTACGGAGAATCATCGAAGGAATTCGGATCGGTATATGACTTAATAAGATGGTTAAATACTGAACAAGCCATACCTATTTGAAATACTTCCTGTAATTTTCAATGTAAGATCCAATATCTTCAACTGCCAGTTTCTTGGCAATAATTTTCTTGTTCCTGTCTAGGATGTATACCATTGGTGTCGACTGTACATTATAATAGTAATCGAAATGAGAAGCTCTCTCGGGATCCCAGCCATTTATCCAGGTCAGTTTATTATCCTCAATATATTTTGTCCAGGCTGGTTTATCTGCCGTAGTACACACAGCAAATACTTCGATGTTATCATTTTTAACTTTATCATAATAGGCCTTCAGTTTTGGTGTTGCTTCTTTGCAATGACCACAATTGGGTTCCCAGAAATATAAAATTGTAAATTCTTTCTCAACATCATATAATGAAACAAAAATTCCCTTATATGAATTCATAATCAGATTTTCTGCTTTTTTGCCAATCAGATTGGGTCTGATCAGATCAATTTGTTTCCGGAGATCATCTTTAAATTCTTTTGATACCCAGTCGGCTTTTCCTGAAAGATAAATATCATCAGCCAGTTTAACCATCACAGCGTCGTGTCCCATTATTTCACTCTCTCTGAAATGGTTAAAAAGATATACTGAAACAAACTGATAGATCTTATAATCACTTTTGCATTTTAGAATTATTTTATCAATTTCCTTGTTTATTGAATCAGGTGACTGTATAACAACGTTTGTGAAAAAAGTATTAAGCTTGGCATATAAAATAGGGGTCCTAAGCAAACGTTCATCAGTCAGATCTATATTATCAAAAAAGTGGTCCTTATTATAATTATAATTACGGATCCATTTTACAGAATCGCGATTTTGAGCAATTGCCGGAATGGCAAATTCAGGAACTTCAATAGGGATGAGAGCTTTAACCAAGGTTGCCAGCAAATTTCCATTATTATCAGCTACAACATTTTTAAGATAAGATTTCATATTATCTTCCTGCGTTTTCTCCAACGCAGTAAGTATTTTTGATGAGTCGGCATTTTGCTTATTATTCTGAATTCTTTTAACAAGTTCAGATGCCTTCTGTTGCATCATCATCCATTTTTTCTGATAATCTATAAATGCAGTATTTTCATCTGATCCTATAAAGTTTAATGTGTTAAAATAATCAGTATATGAGCAGTTAAGTGAAAAAAACTGATCCTTTGAAATCAACATTTCAAAATACTTTTTTCCTGGCAGAACAATCATATAGATTCCCTGCGGAAGTGACTCCTTTCCAAGTACAATCCCGTGTCCTGATTTATCAAGTCTGATCGTATCCTTTATATACTGCTTATCTCCAAGATGATAAGCCAGATAAACAGTAGAGTCCTGAAGACCTCTGATTGTGACATCGATATCATATCCGGTTTTTATTTGGCTGAACAAAGAAGCTGAAACCAGGGTAAGTAAAATTGTATAAATTATTTTTCTCATTTATAAGTCAGATTATTAAAGACATCTGCAAAATTAGTTAATGCAATTTCTTTGTCAAAGTTTGTGAAGTAAATATTAAGGAAAAAAATGTACTTTTGAATAAATAACCATTTTTTATAAAAATGAAAATTTCCCTGCTTATTCCTGTTTTTAATTATGATATAGTGGCACTGGTTCACAGTATGAAAAGTGCGATAGGAAAGGTTCCTGAGTTTTGTGAAATACTTATTGGTGATGATGGCTCAACGCCAGAATTCAGAGAGAAATACCGCTCACTGGAAGATGCTTCTGTTAAAGTTATCTTTTCTGAGAAAAATATTGGGAGGGCTGCTATCAGAAACAAACTGGCTCTTGAAGCGAAAGGAGATTTCCTGCTGTTTATTGATGCCGATGCGATGTTAACAGCAACTGCTGAAGTATTTATGCGAAATTGGCTTCCATTGATGCAAACCTATAAAGTAATATGTGGTGGAACATTGTACCACGAAAGTCCTCCTGGGGACCCGGATAAACTTCTCAGATGGAAATATGGAAAGGCAAAAGAACAATTAAGAGCTACAGAGAGGAACAAACATCCACATAACAGCTTTTCCACATTTAATGTTCTTATTGATAAATCTATCTTTTTTAAAATTCGCTTCAATGAAGAGTTGAAGCAATATGGGTACGAAGACAGGTTGATGGGGTATCAGTTAAAGAAAGCCGGAATAAATGTCTTTCATATTAATAATGGCTTGATGCATGATGGCCTCGAATCTAACAAGGAGTTCCTGAATAAAACTAAACTGGGTATAGAAAACCTCAGTAAACTTTATGATGACGTAACTGACAAAAAAGCATTCTCAAAAACAGTCAGAACACTTGTGTTTTATAACAGACTCAGATTTTTCAGGTTAACACGCATTTTAGCAGGCATCTACATTAGGTACAGGGACAGGATGGAGATCAGACTCGATTCAAGTGACGCTTCCCTAAGGCTATTTGGCTTTTATAAAATCTGTATGTTTTGCACCTATCGTGAAATACACAGAAGAAAAAATATCCTTCCTGTTTTTTAAGCAATGTAACACACATTTAGAAATAATAAGTTACGAAGGCAGTTTTTATACTTCTTTATAAATAGCATTCGCGATTTAAGAATAAGCAGTAATAATTACAGTCTATCAATTGATTACATGTCTATCTTCATCAGATCAACATTGCCATCTGGCCTGGTGATAGCTTTCAAAACAAAATTGAATTTATCAATCATTGTACACAGGAAAAAATCGGTTGGTGGTGAAAAATCAATATTCTCAGGATTAAAGAATCGTTCGCCTGAGGTATTCTGAAGAGCAGAAATCCTTTCTTCAGAAGCATCCCATTGACCGTTTAATCTTTCGGAGATTATCCTGGCACAAAGAAGATCTTCAGCAGCAGACTGAGTTCCTCTGTATCCCATAGCTACCAATGAAACATGTTCCGGATTCAGAGTTTTAATATAGTGCACTAAAGCGCCTGCGTTCACCAAACTGCCAGTTAAAACAACATCAGCGGATAAAGCAGAGATCAGCCCCTGTGTTCCTGATGTAGTTGTATGGATAACAGTTTTGCCATGAAGATCAGTTTTAATTATTTCAGTGGGGCTGTTTCCAAAATCAAATCCGTCAATTTTTTTCTCATCTCTTTCTCCAATAAGAACCGGATTATTAAAAGTGTTCTTTAAACTGAATGCGTCTTCAACCCCCGCAACAGCAATTATACGGGCTGCTCCTGCATCAAATGCAAAACATTCGACAGAGAATGCCCTGAAAACATCGATAATTACTGCAACTCCTTTAGCTTTTTTAGCTCCATCAATAAATTCGAGAATTTCGATCTTCATCTGGTACTATTTTACAAGTGAAATTAGCAATAATATTCATACAAACAGTTTATTCACCTTCATGTATTTCGTATATTTGATCTTTGGAGATTAATCGATTTACCTATTTAAAATACTATGGAAAATCCTGTTTCATGGACTCTGGACAGAATAAAGCGAATAAATGAAGCGATCTGGCATGCTCCTCTTTCTGAAATTTCCAAAGGGAAAAGTTTTATCTTTAAGCAGATTAGGATAATTATCCTGACAACAAGAGGCTTCTCGACTAATCAGGTACAGTTACGTGCATCCGCTTTGACCTTTTATTCTCTTCTAACAGTAATTCCATTCGCAGCAATCGCTTTTGCCATTGCAAAAGGATTTAACCTTGATCAAAATCTTACACAGTTAATTACTGATAAATTCCAGGCTCATCAGGAAGTTCTTAACTGGCTGTTGCAAAATGCAACTAATGCACTTAAAGCAACTAGCGGAGGGTATATAGCCGGAGTTGGAATAATTGTTCTTGTCTGGTCAGTGATGTCACTGCTGGATCATATTGAAAGCTCATTCAATTCTATTTGGCAAATCAGATCTTCACGGCCCTGGTACAGGAAATTTACAGATTACATAACAATAATGTTAATAGCACCGGTGCTTATAATTCTTTCAGGCAGCATAACTGTATTTATAAGTACAGCTCTCCCAGACTATATGAGTAAGGCTCCAATTCTTGAATTCTTTAAGCCGGTTATTAGTTTTCTGGTAAAATTTACACCATATTTTCTAAGCTGGGCAACACTTACAGTTTTATTTATTATAATGCCTAACGCTAAGGTAAAATTTGTTCCGGCACTTATATCTGGAATTATCGCAGGTACCTTCCTACAGGTTTTACAGTGGGTATATATTGATCTTCAGTTTGGAATTACTAAGCTTAGCGCCATTTATGGAAGTTTCGCAGCTATTCCTCTGTTTATTGTCTGGCTTCAAAGCAGCTGGACAATTGTCCTACTTGGAGCTGAATTAACTTTTGCAAATCAAAATGTCTCACGATATGAGTTTGAATCGGAGGCGTTAAATGTCAGTAATTACCAGAAGCGTGCACTTATAATAATGATAATGCATATGATAATCCGTAATTTCTCACTCGGAGAAAAGCCAATCAGTGCTGCACATATAGCAATGACCCTGAAAATCCCTGTCCGGCTGGCTCGCGATATACTTCAGGATTTAAGCGGCGTGAATCTTGTTTCAATAATTCATGAGAACGAAAATAAGGAAAGGCTTTATCAACCAGCTCTTGATATAAACAGATTAAGCGTAAGTTTTGTGTTTAACTGTCTTGATAAGAAAGGGGTAGACCAGAGAATTGTGGTCAAAAACAAAGATTATGATAAAGTGATTTCGATGATGGAAAAATTTGATAAACTTATTGCTAAATCTGATTCAAATATTCTAATTAAGGATCTTTAATTTTATAAGCTCAATGTTTTTTCTTTCTTGTTTTTTTTTTATCGTAGTTCTCAACAAAACTTATGAAATCAGTATACGATTCCCATTCATGAAAAAAGTAGTGGGGCAGAGGAAGGATTATTAGTTTTGTGTCCTTTTCTTTTTTCCAGTAACCAGCAAGATTTTTTGATGGAAAAACCCGGTCAATCTCACTTGTAACTGCATAATCCCATTTGAAACCAGGCTCTTTCTGCTCCATTATCCTGTTATATAGCCAACGTAATTCATCGTGCAATGATTTTAGGGTCCGGTGGGGGACTCTTTCAATATTTGTTGTGAATGTTTTTTTATCGCCAAACATTCTAAAATAAAATTTCTCAATATTTTCTTCAGTAATATTGTTGAGGGTTCCTTCAAAAACATTAAGTGGAATACCATATTGATTATCGGCAGGTATTGGAGTACCATTAACAGCTATGGTAACATCAGGTTTAATGCCTGTTTTTGGAGAAAGATATTCTGCGGCCCATACGCCCAGGGACCAGCCGATAAGCGTTATTTTTTCATAAGTCTTCATTTCAGGAAGCACCAAAGCTTCATCTGCTGAATAATTATAGAAAAGAATAAAATCAAAATCATCATTACACAAAGGAGTGAAAACATTTTCATCTGTTCCCCATCCCCCATATAGAACCACAAGATGAGTATTCTTTTCTCTTCTTCTAATATAGGTCTTCATTGTACTCTATACAGATATTTATTAAAAGATTCAGTATTCCCCTATTCTGAAAGGACTCAAAGATAATTTATTTTTTTGAGGATCAGGAATTATGAAAGAAGGCTTATTGATTTCCAATCGTTTTTGGATATATTATTTATCTTATCAGGTAATCATTCAAATTATTATTGGATTTGACAGTAGCTTATGAAACATAGGAAAAAAGAGGAGAAAGGGCAGTTGTGAAAATCGTGGAACGAGTTTTATTTATGAGATAATTCCCGTGTCTACTGTCTGATAAAAGGATGGAACCATGGTAAGCTGGCGCTATTCCTAAGGTCCCTGATGTGAAAGTCAATGTCTGCAATACAATCCTGTTGATTTTCACTCCTTGCCCTTGCTCATCTCCTCTTAATATTCATTCTATGAGCGTGCAACAAATATACAAAATATTAGCATATAATCAAATTTTTCTTTTAAAATTTATGATCGATGATTGTTAATATTATATAAAATATTGTTTATTTTTGATTGTGTATGTTTCGGAATACCAATATGTAGACAATGATTGCGGAACTTGAAAAAATATCATATGATGATGGAGGAGGATTCAGAGCTGAATATATCAACGATGTAACTGGTTTATGGCATTTTCATCCTGAATATGAACTTGTTCTTAGTATAAAAAGTAATGGAACCCGCATAATTGGTGACAGTGTTGAATTATTTGATCAGTATGATATGGTTATGGTCGCAGGTAATATTCCTCATTGCTGGAACTATTACAGACCCGAAAACAACCTTCCGGAAAAACATGGAATAATCCTTCATTTTAAACTTTCATCCATTGGTGATGCTCTATTATCACAACATGAATTACATTGCTTTAAAGAACTATTAAATGAAGCTGAACGAGGTCTTGTTTTTTCGGTTGATGATGCAAAATACGCTGAAAAATATTTTATACAAATGATTGATAGTAAGGGTATTGAAAAGATGATTGGTTTTTTCAATATTATCAATATCATGTGTCAGTCACGTAAGAGGTCTTGCTTATGCTCCGATAATTACAAACTTGCTTATGACGAGCGGGGAAATAAAAGGATGTCAAATGTTTATACTTACATCAGGGAAAATTATTTTAAACCAATTTCTCTGGAAAAGATATCCAAGGTTGCCAGAATGAGCCCTGTCTCGTTTAGCAGATATTTCAAAAAAAGCTGTGGAGCAGGGTTTGTTGAATACCTTAACCGTGTAAGAACTAATAAGGCCGGGTATCTTTTACGCGAGACGGAGTACCAGGTGAATGATATTGCAAATGAATGTGGCTTTGCAAGCATTTCTAACTTCAACAAGCAATTCCGGAAAAACGAAGGCATTTCTCCGCGTGATTACAGAGCACAGTTCAAATAATAATCCGCAATATTTGTAAAATTAATTTCTGGTAAACATAAAATACTATTAACATGGCTATGACTCTACTTGAGAAGATACTTGCCACTCATTCTAAATTTGAAGTTGTACACCCGGGTGAGATTATAGATATAGAAATTGATTCCCGGGTTGCCAGAGATTTTGGAGGTGCAAATGTTGTTAAGAATCTGAAAGACTTCGGGTTGACAATAGATGATCCTGAAAAAACTATGTTCACTTTCGACTGTAATCCTACAGGTTCAGATCAGAAATACGCTGTTAATCAACATATTTGCAGGCTTTTTGCCAGGGAACAGGGAATAAAAGTATTCGATATTGATGCAGGAATCGGAACACATATCCTTATTGAAAAAGGTTTTGTCTACCCGGGTGCCACAGCAGTATCAACTGATTCCCACGCTAATATTCTGGGTGCAGTAGGTGCTTTTGGACAGGGAATGGGCGATATGGATATTGCCGCTGCCTGGAACAAAGGAAAGGTATGGTTTAAAGTACCACAGTCAGTCAAGCTTATTTTTGAAGGGGTGATTCCATCTGATGTTACTTCCAAGGATATCGTTCTTAATCTTCTTAAAATTTTTGGAGCAAACTCACTGCTTGGTTACTCAATTGAAATATATGGTGACTCGGTCAAGAATCTAAGTCTTGATGACAGGATAACCATATCATCTATGGCAACTGAAATGGGTGCAATCATAATTCTTTTCCCTCCATCAAAATCCATAATTGAGTATTGCTCAAAGCATTCAAAAAATGAATTTACTCCCTTATATGCTGATGAGAATGCTCATTATGAAAAGATATTTAATATTGATGTCTCAGTTTTCAGACCTATGGTTTCCAGACCCGGAGAACCACATGATACAGTAAATGTTTCCGATGTATCAGGTAGAAAAATAGATTCGGCATTCATAGGAAGTTGCACTAATGGCAGGATGAATGATATGCGTAGAGTTGCTTCAATCCTTAAAAACAGAATAGTTGCCCCGGGGGTTGTTCTTAAAATAGTTCCTGCGACAGATATTATCTGGAAACAATGTCTCAAAGAAGGTCTGATTGAGATATTTAAGAATGCAGGAGCGCTTGTTTCAAATGCAGGATGTGCAGGGTGCGCAGCAGGACAGGTTGGACAGAATGGACAAGGTGAAGTTACATTAAGTTCAGGCAATAGAAATTTTGCTGGAAAACAGGGAAAAGGAAGTGTATATCTTGCTTCTCCTGAAATAGTTGCAGCTTCAGCCATTGCTGGGTATATAACCACGCCAGATAATATACCAGACAATCCTTCGGTATTCACAAAACCTGTTTCAACGGGGAAAGTTGAGAAAGTGATCCGTAATCATGAAATTTCAGATAAAAAAGAGTCTGTTATTGAAGGAAGAATCCGGTTTGTAAAAAAAGATAATATCGATACTGATATGATATTTCATAATAGGTATCTGGCAATAACTGATATCAAAGAAATGGGGCAGTATACTTTCGATAACCTGAAAGGATTTGAAGACTTTGCAAAAAAAGCCAACCATGGTGATATTATAATTACAGGCAAAAATTTTGGATGCGGAAGTTCCAGGCAGCAGGCAGTTGATTGCTTCGCTTCTCTAGGCATAAAAGCAATAGTAGCAGAATCCTTTGGCGCTATTTACGAAAGAAATGCCATTAACGCAGCATTACCAATAATTACATGCAAATCGTTAAATGAAAATGATATGAACGACGGCGATATTGTGAAAATTAATCTCAAAACAGGAGAAATAGAGAATCTTCATTCTGGTAAAACATTCAGGGCAGAACCATTTTCTGATGTTCAGTTTGAAGTCTGGCAGAACGGAGGTTTATTAGCTTAGTATTTATTGTAGTAACCGATCTGTTGTTATGTCGATATTTTGTTAAATATCAATTAGTATATATTATATGACTCCACGAACATTTGCTGAAAAGATTTTTAATGCACCTACAGGTGCAATAATCTTTGCCAGGCCTGATATTATACTTACTCACGATAATACTTCGAGTATTTATAAAACTTTTCAGAAGATGGGAGGGAATAGTGTTGCAGATCCTAACCAGATGCTTATAGTTCTCGACCATAACGCCCCGCCTGCAGATGCTAAACTGGCTACACAATATCAGGAAATAAGAGATATAGCAGATAGTCAGGGGATTAAAAAATTCTATGATTCTGGCAAAGGAATCTGTCATCAGATCATGTCGTATCATGCAAGACCTGGCATGCTGATTGTTGGGAGCGATAGTCATACATCAACAGCAGGAGCTTTCAATTCATTCGCTACAGGAATCGACCGTACTGAATCTGCAGGAATCTGGAAACGTGGCGAGACATGGTTCAGAGTTCCTGAATCAATAAAAATATCACTTACCGGGAAGCTAAATAAGAATGTATTTGCCAAAGACCTTGCACTTTGGATTATTGGCATGATAGGATCTGATGGAGCAAACTACATGTCAATTGAATACCATGGTGATGGAGTTAAATCGCTTGATATTTCAGACAGGATGACAATTGCAAACCTTGCTTCAGAAATGGGCGCAAAAAATGCCGTTTTTCCTTATGACAATATTCTTGAAGATTTTTATAATGAAAAGGTTAATGGAGTCTGGGCAGATGCCGGAGCAAAATATTTCTGCGAAATTTCAATTAATCTAAAAGATGTATTCCCTGTGGTAGCTGCACCTCATAATGTTGATAATGTAAAATCTGTTGCAGAAGTTGCAGGTACTATTGTCAATGAAGGTTTAATTGGCACTTGTACTAACGGCAGAATTGAAGATTTGAGAGTAGCTGCCCGAATACTGAAAGACAACACAATAAAGAGGGGCTTTCAGCTTCATATCATTCCTGCGTCAAATAAAATAATGCTTCAGGCAATTGAAGAGGGGATTATTTCAATATTCATAAAGTCGGGGGCAAATGTATTGACTCCCTCGTGCGGTCCATGCCTTGGAACAGGGCAGGGGATACCCGCTAACGGACATACTGTTATATCTACAGCAAACCGTAACTTTCCGGGTAGAATGGGAAACAAGGAAGCAAAAATATATCTTGCCTCTCCTGCAACTGTAGCTCATTCAGCTCTAACCGGTCTCATTACAGATCCACGAAAGATAAAGGGAAAAGAAAAGTTCCCTTATAGAGTAGCACAAAGC
The DNA here is from genome assembly GCA_025350595.1 of Bacteroidota bacterium. Classification (GTDB taxonomy): domain Bacteria; phylum Bacteroidota; class Bacteroidia; order Bacteroidales; family VadinHA17; genus LD21. The sequence continues at coordinate 1,093 of JANXXP010000331.1, read as the reverse complement.
AAAACATCTGAGATAAAATACGGAGAAAACAGAAGAATCGAAGGTGTATGGAATTATGCTGATGTTGATAATTTTAATACTGATCAGATGTTCGCAGGTAAGCATACCTATAATGTACTTAGTTCAGATCCGGCAGCAATAATGCCGCTCCTCTTCCAGGATTTTGATCCGTCATTCAGCAAAAATGTCAGAAAGGACGATATTATTATTGCCGGAGATAATTTTGGATGTGGAAGCTCAAGGGAACATCCATCAGTTGGACTTTCATTCGCAGGTATAAAAGCAATTCTGGTTAAATCGGTTAATAGAATATTCTATCGTTCATCTATAAACCAGGGCTTATTGCTTATTGTACATAAGGAGGCAGTTGAAGCATATAAGCAAGGCGATATGGTAGGTATAAGCTTCGATAAAGGAGAGATTCAAATAGGATCTGAAAGATTTTATTTCGAACCTCTTCCCCAAAAGCTGAAACAGATTATTGATCAAAAAGGGTTGGTTAACTACATGAAAAACATGTAAATACAGTATTTATTTTGTCAATGATCATTGACAAGTAAAAAATAGGTTGGAAAAATTGAAAAAAAATGTATTTTTGCAGCCGGTTATTGGTTCCGTAGCTCAGTTGGATAGAGCAACAGCCTTCTAAGCTGTGGGTCCCGCGTTCGAGTCGCGGCGGAATCACAATTATATAATCTCCTTTTTGCCCAGATAAATTTTCAAGGACTGGGCATCCGGAGATTCAGTTTTGAAGCTTATTATTATAGGATAAGCTTCCACAGCAGGAAAGGGGCACCAATATTTTTCTTTATCAATTCCTATCGTAATTTTATAAGGCACTGTACTTTTCAAAATTTTCAATTCCCATTCAGTTTCAGATGAAGATGGTTTAATGATTACAGTACTGTCATTTTTAAGAGAAAATGACGTTCCTGGATCATTTACAATAGGTTCGACAATTTTGAATGACTGATTCTTACCTCTGACTATTATCTCTTTTATAACATAAGTATCATAAAAACTGTTTGTCAGTACGTATTCAGTTTTAGATTTAGTGCCATTTATAGTTTGCATAGTTCCTGAAGAAGCAACA
>JANXXP010000064.1 GCA_025350595.1 Bacteroidota bacterium | reverse complement strand
AATGGAAGAAGGATCATTAAGATTGAATAGATGTATTTTGAATAGTAAAGTATTTGCACATCAGACAGCTCTGAAACTTTGGATATGGTGTCTCTGTAAAGCAAGTTATAGTAAAGAAAGATACATTCCATTAAAAATTGGGAAAGGATATATAACGGTTAAATTAAACGCAGGTCAATTCATTTTTGGTAGATTCAAAGCAGAAGAGGAACTTGGAATAGATGGGAGTACTATATATAAGTGGATGCAAAAATTTGCATCAAACGAATATGATAATATGATTAATATAGAGAGTAACAACCAATATTCAATTATAACACTCTGTAATTGGGTAGAATATCAAATCAATGAAAGAAAGAAAGAACAACCAAAGAACAACTGTGTGACAACCAAAGAACAACTGTGTAACAACCATGTAACAACTGTGGAACAACCATGTAACACATACAATAAAGTATATAATGTATATAATGTATTTTATGATAATGAAATTTTGCTTTCTAAATCTGATCCGGAATATCTAAAAATTGTTAAAGTTTTTTTTGGTGAAAACAACTTAGGAATTCCGCTTAGTTCAGTTTTGAAAATGGAGGCACAATTAAGTTATGAGCAGTTTCAAAGAATTATGAAATATAAAAAGAAATATACTTTTAGCACTATTCAAATTCTTGAATCTATGGAAAACTGGGGTAATCCAAAGCATTATAAAACAGTTTATGGAACCTTTCAAACATTTTTAAAAAGAGAATTAAACATTAAATCATTATGATTAATGCTTACCTGAAATATAGCCAATCTGGTCTTGCATGTCTTCCGACATCAAAAGACAAACTTCCTGCGATTCCAAAAGGTGAAACATGGATGGGGGGGTGGAATAATAAATCAGAATATGAGAAGTCTTTTGGAATCGGAATCCTTTGCGGAAATATTTCAGGCAACCTGGAATGTATAGATTTTGATAATCACTTTGGAGATGCGAAACAGGTATTATCTGATTTTCTTCAAATAGAGGAGGTAAAAGAAATTTATCAGAAACACAAACTACCAATTCAATCAACTACATCAGGAGGATTCCATTTGCTTTATCGGTGTTCTGTTATTGCCGGGAATCAAAAACTCGCCAGTCGTCCGAAATATGACAGCGAAACTAAAAAACAAAAGAAAGACGTTCTTATAGAAACCAGAGGAGAGGGAGGGTATTTCTGCATAGCTCCGACACCGGGGTATAAACTTGTTAGAAATGATTTTTTCAAAATCAATAATATTAATCCTGAAGAAAGGGAAATACTATTATCAGCATGCAGGTCATTTAATACCTACGCAGAAATAAAAAAACGGGTTGAAGAAAATAAAGATTTACCGGGGAATATATTTAACAATAGTCCTGACTCTCTTCCAGAAATGAAAAACTCCTTAGTTCGGGCTGGTTGGTCTGAATTATCAGAAGGAAGGTGGCTCCGTCCGGGGAAGAAAAAAGGACTATCAGCCACGTTGGGTAAGGTTGCATGGGGAATTTTCTATAATTTTTCCAGTAGTGCAGATCCTTTTGAGGAAAATCATGCTTATAGTGCGTTTCAGGTAATTGCACTACTCGATTACAATAGTGACTTCGGAAAGTTCGCAAAAGAGTTGGCAGAAAAATTTAATCTAAAAAGAGAACAAAAACAAGAGCAGTCAGCCCCGGCACAAACTACAAAACCAGAAAACACAGCAAATCAACTTGATGAGTTGCTACGTCGTAGCTTAATAAACACTGATATCCCGGTTGCTAAACCGCCTGTCATAATGAGATTAAAAACCTATTGCGGCACAGATAAAATATTTACAAGGGTTTTAACGCTTGGTAACTTCAGCGCAATAATTGGGAAATCAAAGTCAAAAAAAACATTTTTAGCGACAATGTTTATGGCATCAGCTCTCCGCAATGGGGAACTAGACAGAACTTTTTTGGCTGATCTCCCGACAAATAAACCCGGCGTTGTTTTATTTGATACTGAGCAAAGCACTTATGATGCTTATATAGCTGCGAAAAGAATCATAGACTTGGCAGGATGCAAAAATAAAGAATCTTTTGGGGCTTTTGATTTACGAGAATTTTCCCCGATTGAGAGGTGCGATATTATCAATAGGTTTATTGAAAAGGCATCGCACGGAGTCAGTTTAATTGTTATTGATGGTATTGCTGATTTGGCTATGGCAATTAATGATGAAATAGAAGCGTCTCGCGTTGTATCACTTCTTATGAAGTGGACAAAAGTTCACAACCTGCATATATGCGTCATATTGCATCAAAATAAGAATGACAATTTTGCCACCGGACATCTGGGAAGCGCAATAATGAAAAAAGCTGAATGTATTATTTCTGTAACAAAAGATGAAGACGATTCATCGAGGAGTGAGATAAAATGTGATTACATCAGGGGGGTAATGGAGTTCGATAAGTTCGCTATTGTGATAGATGAGAAAGGCATGCCCTCAGTTGATCAGATCAAGGCAGTTGAAAAACTAGAACCAGAATTTTATAAGTAAGAAAATGAAATGTGAAAAGTGCGATTTTGAAGGAGAATTTGTAATAGAAAATTACGCAGATGCAATTATAACGTTTTGTAAAGAATGTTATCATGTGACTCATTCGAGTTGTACGCATGAGAAGATTGGGTTAGTTAAATATTCCGTTGGCGGAAACTTTAGGGTTCAAAATATCTGTCGTGACTGTAAGATGCTTCACGGGTCTTTTGTAAAACAGTCAGACAAAAACATTAACGAAATCCGAACAATAGATAAAGCGAAATACGATCAATGGAGAGATTTTACTTTAAAAAAACATTCCGACAGAACAAAAAAACTCAATGAATTATTTCAGGCCTGGTCTAAAACAAAGTGGTTAAAACAACACACCGATTATTTGAACACTCCTGAATGGAGATTGAAGCGCGAATACGTGTTAAAGAGAGATAATTACATCTGTCAGGCATGTCTTCTGGAGCGTGCAACCCAGGTTCATCATTTAAGCTATGATCATTATGGCAAAGAACCAATATTTGAACTGATCTCAGTATGTAAATCGTGCCACGATGCTATTACAGAAATGGATAATAGAAAAGATAAAGTTTACTAATTAACCAACACAAAATATTATGAACCCACAAGTCGCAACACCCCAGAAGTCCCGCATTAACTATTATGCGAGCATGGGATTAATTTCGAAAGAAGAACAACTTCCAAAACAACAAACCTTACAAAAAGCCGTATGCGATGCTTTCTGTATCAACGAAGAAGTTTTGTTCATGAAAACACGTAAACGGGAGATAGTCAACGCCCGTCACTGCTTCAGTTATGTAGCATCGGAAAAATTTGAACTCGGTCCCTCATTAACGGCAAAGCTGATAAATATAAGTCGGAAACATTCAACAGTATTAAATTCCTGCAGTAAGTTTCTTGATTATTACGACACAGAGGCGCAGTACATGGATATGGCAAACATAGTACTCCAAGCATTTGAGAGAGGCGAAATAGAAAAACCACTCTTATGAAGGACTTATTTGGAAAAACAAGCATCCCTGAGACCAGGAAACAATACCTAAAGAGAAGGCGCAGGGAAGATTATACTAAAACCGGTACATTAAGAAAAAACCCTATGCTCATCCTGTATGGCACGACTGATGGAGAAAGATGTAAAACCTGTATATTTTTAGTTGTAAGGAAGTTTGCAAAGAACTATTATAAGTGCCGATACAGGGGTTGTAGTAGTAATCCAAGACTGGATCATAAAGTGAACTGGCCAGCATGTGGAAGATATTCATTCACGCATTAATATTTAATACTATGACAACACTCATCCCTTTCAATTTCGTAAAGATGTTATTCACCATCAGTGTAATTTTGACAATTGTTCTGTTTTGTATTTTAATATTCATTAACTCCTCGCACAGGACTCGGTACCAGCAGGATATTATTTTTCTTGAAGGCTTTCTGAAAAACACTCCGACAAAAGACCGCTTTGAGTTTTGCCTTCAGCGTTTTGACGACCTATCAAGAAATAACATGGATAGGAAACGGACAAATAAGGCTTATGTTAAGTTTCGCGAGGGGTATA
>JANXXP010000049.1 GCA_025350595.1 Bacteroidota bacterium | reverse complement strand
CAATGCAAAGATATAAATAAATAATAATACCATGCAATACATAGTACTAAAATATTATCATTATTTTTAAAAAAATGCAAATCACTGATAAACAGAAATATAAAGCTTAATGGAAACACCATGGTGTGTCCCTACAGAATTAATCCTGTCAAATTGTAGGATCACTCCATGGCATGACCTTACATATATTCATTCGAAATGGGTTATATTTATCAAAATATTATTTCATGATGAAGAAGAAATATAAATGGGGAATTCTCGCTCCTGGAAAAATGTCAGCTAAATTTACCAGAGGACTTCAACTGCTTGAGAATGTTGAATTATATGCTGTGGGTTCACGAGATATTCAACGGGCAAGACAATTCGCAGAGGAATTTGGCTTTCAGAAATCTTATGGCAGTTATGAAGAACTGACAGAAGATAAGGAAGTTGACATAATCTATATTGCTTCGCCTCATTCCCATCATTTCGAACATACGATGCTTTGTTTGAAGAACAAGAAAGCTGTAATATGTGAAAAGGCTTTTGCAATGAACAGTCATGAAGTTGAGGAAATGATATCAGAGGCTACAAGGCAGAAAGTTTTCCTGATGGAAGCACTATGGCCTCCATTTCAACCGATGTATATTAAGGCAAAAAAGATTCTGAATGATGGTGAAACAGGTAAAATAATACACCTAAATGCAAGATTCGGGTTTCAGGCTCCTTTTAATCCAACCGACAGAAAATTCAATCTTGCACTGGGGGGAGGCTCTCTCCTGGACATTGGAATTTATGCCGTAATTGATGCTCTCTACTTTATCGGAGTTCCTGACGAAATATGTGCTAAAGCTGATTTTACCAGCACAGGTTCGGAGATTTCCATAAGTATTATTTTTGGATATAAAGACGGACGTATGGCGACTCTCTACAGTTCATTCAGGACAGCTGCCGGAATAGGATGCGATCTTCTTTGCGAAAATGGAAATCTATTCTTTTCACGAGAAAGAGATATGTCGCAGCAGCTTATAGTTGCATTTAATGGGAAGGAACCTGAGAAGTATTCTCTTTTACCCGAAGGAATGGGATATCAGTTTGAAGCTATGGAGGTTATGAAATGCCTTGATGAAGGGAAAATTCAGAGCGAGATTGTTCCGCATTCTTTTAGCATCGACCTGATGAAAACACTTGACAGGATACGGAGAGCATCAGGGATAGTACTTCCCGGAAGAAATTAAGAAATCCATTAACCAGGGAATACACGGGTTTACACGGTGAAAAAAGTAAGACACTTCATCAAACCCTTAGAGAATCAGTGGTTAGAAATATAAAATTTTAATGTCAGAACATAGCTCAGATATTAAAGCCGAGGGAGAATTTTACAGGAAGAAATTGCTCCTGTGTATAATAATACCCGGGATATTTGTTTTTTTTATGTGGATGGTGAAGATAATTGAGATACTTTTTGAAATTGACCTTTCTGATTTTGGAATCTATCCATTAACTTTGAAAGGGGTGCCCGGAATCCTCTTTTCTCCTTTCATACATGCTGATTTTAACCACCTGTTTAGTAATTCTTTGCCACTTTTTTTACTTGGAGTAGCACTTTTTTATTTTTATTCCGAGGTAGCCCTAAAGGTTTTTATCCTGACTTTTTTTCTTACTGGAATTTTGGTCTGGGTGGCAGGAAGAGACGCATGGCACATAGGGGCAAGCGGACTTGTATATGGATTGGCCTCATTTCTTTTCTTCAGCGGAATAATACGAAGGTACTTCCGTCTTATTGCATTATCGCTTCTAATTGTTTTTCTTTATGGATCGATGGTCTGGGGTTTATTTCCCGGTGTCTATAAGAATGTATCGTGGGAGTCTCACATGCTTGGATTCTTCTCCGGAGTGGTATTGGCTATATGGTTCAGGAAAAAAGGACCTCAGGCACCGGTACATCAGTGGCTTGAGGAGGAAGAAGGGGAGAATGAGGGTCTTGGTGATGAAGAGACGGAGGATGTTAGTAAGTAGTAGGTAGTAAAAAGTAAGTAGTTAAGTAGACTTGAATAAGAATTATGACAGATCTTTCAATAGTTATAGTTTGTTACAAGGGATGGAAGAGGCTTATTCTATGTCTGGAATCCCTGGATTCATTCACAGGTATTAATTTCAAAACAGAAGTTATTATTGTTGATAATAAGTCAGACGATAACACATATAAACAGATTGCAGAACGATTTTCAAAGTTCAGATTTATACAAAATACAGTTAATGGAGGGTTTGCAAACGGCTGTAATATGGGAGCTGGAAATGCAGTTGGTGAGTATTTGCTGTTTCTTAACCCTGATACAGTTGCAACAGAATCAGAAGTTGAAAAGCTTCTTAATACCGCTAAACAGAACCCTTCTTATTCAATATTATCCTGCAGACAGGTAAATGAAAGAGGAAAAGAATCCATAGCCTCCGGTCAATTTCCCGGTCTTTCAAATCTTACAGGGTTTATGAGGGCTTTATCCGGGGGGCAGAAAGACGAGTTCTACGATCGCGTACCCGGAATTACATTTCCTGACTGGATATCCGGTTCTGTTGTATTGATAAAGAGAGCCCTTTTTCAGAAAATAAATGGTTTTGATGAAGATTTCTGGATGTATTACGAAGATGTTGATTTATGCAGGAGGGTTAGAAACCTCCCTGGTGAAGTTGCACAATGCAGTAACATTAAAATAGAGCATAACCACGGTGGTAGTTCAAGGATAAATTTGAAGACTGAATCATTAACTAAAACCGAAGTGCATATTTCCCGTCATATCTATATAAGCAAACATAAAACCGGGTTAAATAAAATCCTGATTCAGACATTTCTTGTTGTCAATAATCTGATATCGTCAGGTTTGATAGCAATTATAGGTTTGATCTTGTTCTTTATACCAAAGTTATTTGCGCGTACTTTGATTTTTTCCCTACTGATCAGGTATTATTGCGGAGCCTTAGTCAGGCTATCGTGGATTAGTCCAAGATCAGTAAATTTCAGGTAAGTAAATTTTATGCATGAGCGATTCAGATATAGAACTAAAGAAGACCTGATTAAGAAGGCAAGATCTCTTGGGATTGAGTTACCGTATAGTGACGACATTTCTCCATTATTATTACCCGCTTTAGTTGAAGGATTTCCTATTCCCAACAGACTGGTCGTTCAGCCAATGGAGGGGTATGATTCTGAAGATAATGGTTCTCCGTCGTTCCTTACGAAAAGACGTTACCTCCGTTACGCCAATGGAGGTAGCGGAATGATATGGTATGAGGCTGTATCTGTTTCTTCTGATGGACGCTCCAATCCAAATCAGCTTTGGATAAACAGGAATAATATTTCTGAATACGCATATTTGAATGAGGAAGTAAAGATAGCTGCCGGGAAGATTGGAATAAGGCCTCTCCTGGTAATTCAGTTAACGCATTCGGGACGTTACAGTAAACCGGAGGGAATATCAAAGCCTCAGGTAGCGGCTTTTAATCTTACTCTTGATAAAATTGCTCCTTATATTCTTACAGATGATGATCTTAAAAGAATTCAGGATCAATATGTTACAGCAGCTGCACTGGCTGCAAATTCCGGATTTGATGCGATTGACCTGAAAGCCTGTCACGGATATCTTATGATTGAATTACTGGCAGCAAAAACCCGAAAAGGAAGCATATATGGGGGTGAAGATCCTTCCGCGAGATTCCGATTTATGCTAGAAACAATTGAAAGGATAAAAGCAGAAACTCCGGGAATGATTATTACCACAAGATTAAATATCTCTGATTGTTATTCGGGCGGATTTGGAGTTGACAATAATAACCAGCCTGATTTTTCAGAGCCTTTATTACTTGTTGAACAGCTTCAAAAAAAGGGGATAAGACTATTAAATTTAAGCATGGGAAGTCCATACTTTAATGCATTCGTAACCCGCCCGTTCGATACCCCTTTACCCGGCCAATCTGTTCCTGATGAACACCCTCTTGTCGGAGTTGTTAAAATGATAAACGGGACTTCCTTTTTTCAAAAGAAATTTCCCGAACTTGATTTTATCGGATCGGCCTATTCTTACCTGAGGCATTACTCTCCGAATGTTGGCGCTGCTGTAATTAAGAACAGAAGTGCGTCATTTATAGGATTAGGAAGAAGTTCTTTTGCTTATCCGTCACTTCCTCTCGATCTGATCAGAGATGGTAAAGCCGATCCTTCAAAAGTATGTATAACCTGCTCAGGATGCACCCGACTTATTAGAAATCTGCACCCAGGGGGATGTGTAATTCGCGATCGCGAAATTTATGGGAATGAACTTAAGAAACTTATTGCCGATGGAAAGTAATAAAATCGAAATAAAGAATTATACGCTGGAGTGTTATCGGGTAAATACACTTATTATTGGAAGTGGCGCCGCGTCTTTGAATGCTGCAGTCAGTCTTCATTCTTTGGGACAGGAGGATATTCTGATTGCAACGTCGCAATGGGGTGGAGGTACCTCAAATAATGCAGGTTCAGATAAACAAACTTATTATAAACTCTCTCTCAGCGGCAGTGTGCCTGATTCCGTAACAGAAATGGCGAAGGATCTTTTTAACGGTAATTGTATGCATGGCGATATTGCACTTTGTGAAGCACAGGGATCGATACAGGCATTCATAAATCTCGTTGGTCTGGGAGTCAGGTTTCCACATGATAAATATGGTTCGTGGGCAGGATATAAAACAGACCATGACAATAGTGGCAGAGCTACTTCAGCAGGCCCTTACACATCAAAACGAATGTTTGAGGTACTTTCAACTGAAGTAAAAAAGAGGCAAATTAAAGTGCTTGATAATCATCATTGTGTAGCTCTGCTAACAAATAAGGCAGGATCAAAAGTTATTGGAGCTCTGGCGATTAACACAAGAGTGAATGACCACAAGAAAGCGTTTGTTTTGTTTAACTCCACAAATGTTATTTTAGGGACAGGAGGACCAGCCGGGATTTATGAAACAAGTGTTTATCCAATATCTCAGAGCGGTTCGATCGGGATGGCTTTCAGAGCAGGTGCAACCGGTCAAAACCTTACTGAATCGCAGTTTGGAATCGCATCGCTTAAATTCAGATGGAATCTTTCCGGAAGCTATCAGCAGGCTATCCCGCGGTACTTTTCAACTGATAAAAACAAGAAAGATGAACAGGAATTCCTGAATGAATATTTCTCTGATTTCAGATCTCTTTTAAAAGCTATCTTTCTGAAAGGATATCAATGGCCATTTGATCCGGGGAGGGTTATAAATCAAGGTTCCTCTATGATTGATATTCTTGTTCACAAAGAAATTAACGACAAAGGGAGGATGGTTTTTTTAGACTTTTCAAAAAATCCATCATGGTACAAAGGCGAAATTTTCTCTCCGGATAATTTTGATTCCGAAGTAAGTGAGTTTCTGAGAAATTCAAATGCAACTCAAAATACGCCATTTGAAAGACTGCATTCTTTGAATTTCCCGGCTATAAAACTCTATAAAGAGCACGGAATTGATCTTGCATCGGAACCTCTTCAGATCGCAGTATGCGCTCAGCATAATAACGGCGGATTAAAAGCAAATATCTGGTGGGAATCAGATCTTGGTCACCTTTTCCCTGTCGGAGAAGTGAATGGATCGCATGGAGTTTACCGTCCCGGGGGTTCAGCTTTAAACTCGGGTCAGGTAGGAAGTTTTAGGGCAGCTCAATATATCGCGAAAAGATATTGTGATCCTCCAATGGATGATAATTTGTTTCTGTCAGAAGCTAACGGAGTAATTTCAGAATCATTGAATTTAGCCACAGACTGGATAAAATCAGGTGATACTGAAAAGAATAAATTGTATATTCTGGAAATCCGAAAGAGAATGTCGCTTGCCGGAGGTATCATACGTGACAAAGAAAAGTCTAGTTGTGCAGCTTCAGAAGCGGCTGACATGCTTCGAAATATTTCAGGTATGCTTGGTGCAAGATCAGTTTCAGAACTTACCGAATCATTTTTACTGCTTGATCATTGTATAACTCATTTTGTTTATCTTGAAGCGATCAATTTCTACATTGAACAGGGAGGAAGAAGCAGAGGTTCATATATCGTCGTGGAAAAAGGGGAAAAGAAAATTCCGGAAAACATCAAATCAGTATTTGTTCCGGAACTTTGTATATATGACAGAGATGTTGAGAAAAAAATTATTGAAGTTGTTTTCAAAGACGGAAAATATTTAATTAATCTGGTAGACATCAGGGAAATACCAGAGCAAAATCTTTGGTTTGAAAAAGTCTGGAAAGATTATCTGGAAGATAATTATACAGTAAGTTGACAGAGTCGGGCAAATTACTATCTTTAAAGCCGATATTACTGTTAAACCTGATAACGCTTTTTACGTATGAATGACAAACCTGTAGCAGTTATTACAGGTGCCAGCAGAGGGATTGGCAGGTCGGTTGCAATTGCTTTAGCTGCTGAGGGCTATGATATTGCAGCTATTGCGCGATCTGTAGACAGTGAAGGGATGGAAATTCTCGGCCCTGAAGTAGAAAAAAAAGGTGCTCAATTCTTTCCGGTTGGACTTGATATTTCGTGTACCGGTTGTCAGAAGGAAGTAGTTACCAATATACTCGAAAGATATGGAAGGATTGATATACTGGTCAATAATGCCGGAGTAGCTCCACTTCTGAGAAATGATGTGCTTGACATGACAGAAGAAAGCTATGACCGATTGATGAATATAAATCTGAAGGGACCGGTGTTTTTTGCGCAGAAGATAGCTAAGGAAATGATATGGCTAAAGCAAACAACAGACAATTATAAGCCTGTTATTGTATTCATTACTTCAGTTTCAGCTGTATTATCATCCATCAACAGAGCAGAATATTGTGTTTCGAAAGCAGGACTTAGCATGGCCTCCACAGTTTTTGCTGACAGGCTTTCCAATGAAGGAATACTTGTTTATGAAGTGAGACCAGGTGTTATTCAAACCGATATGACAGCAAAAATTAAGGATAAATACGATAAACTTATTATCGAAGGACTAGTTCCTCAGAAACGATGGGGCTTGCCTGAAGATATCGGGAAGGCGGTCGGTTCTCTTGCAAGAGGCGACTGGAGTTTCTCTACCGGTATGGTCATTGAAGTCAGTGGCGGACTTAACATCCACAAACTTTGAGAATTTTTAATGAAGGTTGAACAAAAGTGCAAATACTGCTGTTTAACTCTGAAATTATAAATTCAAGAGAAATGAAAAAAACATTATTATTTTTAGCTTTATCAGGGTTGCTCTTAGTAAATGCAGGAGCACAAACAAAATTAACAGCCGATACAGAAAAAACAAAATTAGTTTGGCTTGGTGAAAAAGTAACAGGGCAGCATACCGGGACCATTAATCTTCAGTCGGGGTCACTTAACTATCAGGATAATAAAATTATCTCAGGGGAGTTTGTTATTAATATGGCTTCCTTAAAAGACTCAGAAGCTAACGATCGCCTGGAAGGACACCTGAAATCTGAAGATTTTTTCGGCGTTGAAAAATTTCCTACAGCAAAATTATTAATTACCGGAAGTACTTCTTTTGAAAAGGGGACTGCAGTTGTCAGCGGAACACTTACAATAAAGGACGTTACAAACCCGATTGAATTTAAAGCAACTACACAGAAAAAGGATGACGGCACCTGGTTTTTTGCAAACATTACTATAGATCGCACAAAATATAATATTCGTTATGGATCAGGATCTTTCTTCGATAATCTTGGAGACAAAGTTATTTATGACGAATTCAAACTGAAGGTAAGTCTTTTAGTAAAATAACAACATCAAAATTTTGGTAAAGTCGCAAATCATAGCAATCTTGTAATCTTAAAACAATATTGTATATGACAAACGATCTTAGTGCAAACGGGACTAGCCGGAAACTGGTCACTCAGGGTTTTCTTGTTCCATTCATACTTATAACAAGTCTTTTCTTCCTGTGGGGTATAGCACATGGAATGCTTGATACTTTAAACAAGCATTTCCAGGATATGCTTCAGATGTCAAAAGCCCAGTCAGGCATGATTCAGTTTTCTGTTTATACTGCCTATTTTGGAATGGCACTTCCCGCAGGATATTTCATGAAAAGATTTGGGTATAAGAAAGGAATCATTCTTGGATTATCCCTCTTTGCTTCCGGTGCATTTCTTATTGCAGCCACAACATCATTTGAATCATTCTGGATTTTTCTTATATGTCTTTTCATTATGGGATGCGGACTCGCTACTCTTGAAACGGCAGCTAATCCTTATACTACCAAACTGGGGCCTAAAGAATCAGCTGAGCGACGCATAAACTTTTCACAATCATTTAATGGCTTAGCATGGGTAATTGGTCCACTTATCGGACTATTTATCTATGGAAACAACAGCAATGTAAAAGGAGAAAAGCTAAGCTCTATGATATTGCCTTATGCAATTATAGGGGGGACAGTATTACTTGTAGCTATTCTATTTATAATAGTAAAATTACCGGAAATAAAGGAAGAAGAATCCGTCAGTGAGAATGATTATGTTACTTCATCCGATGGCACTATTGCAAGCAAACCACTCATTAAGTATCGTCATTTTGTTCTTGGGGTGATTGCTCAGTTTTGTTATGTCGCAGCACAAACAGGAGTTTTTAGCTACCTGATAAATTTCGTTACTGATGCTAACCAGAATCCACATTTTGATGTTAAGTATGGGCCATATTTCCTGTCGATAGGATTTGCCTTATTTATGATCGGACGTATGTCAGGTAGTTTTTTGATGAGAGTATTTGAGCCGACAAAACTTCTGGCTTTATATGCATTGATGTGCTGTCTTTTACTGCCTGTTGTCAGCGTTGGGGCTGGCTGGGTATCACTAATAGCACTTTATGGAGTTTTCTTTTTCATGTCGATTATGTTCCCTACAATATTTGCTTTAGGCATTAAAGACCTTGGCCCTAAAACAAAAAAGGCATCTTCATTTATTGTAATGTCGATTGTTGGAGGAGCTGTTTTCCCTCCTATTATGGGTTTGATAGCTGATAAATTTAATATGTCAGTCGGGTTTTACGCACCTATTCCATTATTCGTTTTTATACTTTACTTTGGATTGAGAGGGCATAAAATACAGAATGCCAGTTAGTTTTAGTAACCAGCATTCAAATATTCATTTGTTCAGTTAATTTCTGCAGTTATACAGACGCAATCTGGCCTCTCATGACTTTTAGAGCATTAGGAGCCTGTTCCTCAAGGTTTTTCCATGAGCATTCAATGGTCATTCTTCCTTTATAGTTGACCTCTTTCAAGGCTTTAAAGAATGGTGTAAAATCTTCATTGTTTACTCCGGGTGCGGTTCTGCCATTCTTTTCTGCCAGATGGGTATGAAATAAAAGATGCCCGTATTTGGTAATATTTGCAGGACTCTCATTGTCCATCAGCATATGATATAAATCTGCCAGCAACCTGAAGTTTTTATGATTAACAGCCTCAACAATCTCTCCCCCTTCGGCAACTGAATTAATGAAGTTGCATTCTTTTTTGTTCAATGGTTCCAGTGAGATTATAACATCATATTTTTTTGCTATAGGGGCGAGTTTTTTACATAATGAAATAAACTGATTTTTAGCTTCATCGTGTGAAAACCCTTCCGGGATTGACCTTGCCCCTCCGCTCCCGAACACAATTGTTTTCACCCCAGCCATTTTGGCTCTGCGAAAGGCAGTTTCTGCGAATTTAAGTATATCATCATGAAGAGGCGCAGGCCCAACGGCCTTCAGGTTGCCAGGCAGAAATGAATTGCAGGCTTCAACAGGAAGTTTTGATGCCTTCAACAATGCAAGTTTTTGTTCAAATACTGAATCGGCTTCCAGGGGGCAAAGAAAATTTTTGACATTTTCCTCAACAAAGGAATAACCTGCTGCGGCAAGAATCTCGTTGTTTGCGATCCCTGTTGAAATTCCTATTCTATCCAGAAATTTTCCGGCTTCTGATGGAATTCCAAAAGCATTATATGATTTTAGAAAAAGAGTTGAACCAGCTGCAAGGGCTGAAAACCTTAGAAAATCGCGACGTGATGTTTTCATAATGTATTTGCTATGGTTGGTTTATAGTTTTTAATTACATGAATAATAAGAACCTTACTTATTGATTATCTCAAAAGTAAGATAATAAGAAAGATTTCCAATATCAATTTAAGTCAGACTGGTCTTGTTTAGTCCTTATTCTTCTTCAACACTTTCTTTGAGAAGCTGAATAATCCTTTTCCATCTGAGTTCATCCATTCTTGCCCCAACGATTTCAATTACATGTCCTGCAAGAACAGAACCAAAAAGACCACACTTTTCAAGAGAATACCCGCAGGCATAGCCATAGAGAAATCCTGAAGCATACAGATCCCCGGCTCCTGTTGTATCAATACTCTGAACATCGATAGTCCCAATCTTAATTACTTCTTCTCCTCTTTTTATCAATGAGCCTTCTTTTCCAACTTTAACTATAGCAACATCGCAAGACTGTGAAATAACATTCAGAGCTTCGAATGTTACAAAACCTGTAAAAGATTTTGCCTCATCTTCATTTGCAAAAACTATATCAATATATTTTTCAATAATCTCTTTGAAATCAGATAGTTTAGCATCGACAACATTGTAGCTTGCAAGATCAAGGGCAATCTGCATGTTATTTTCCTTAGCCAGAATACAGGCTCTTTCGACAAGTGGTTTGTTAAAAATCAGGTAACCTTCCAGGTAAAGAATGTCAAAATTTTTAAAATATGATGGATCAAGATCTTTTGCTTCCAGTTCAACTGCAGCACCAAGATGAGTGGCAAAAGTTCTTTCTGTATCGGGAGAAATAAGCGCTACAGCGGTTCCTGTAATTGAATTTCGGCGTGATAAATATGTTTTTACCCCTGCTGATTTCATATCATTTTCAAAAAAATCGCCGGTATCATCCTTCCCGACAGATCCGATAAAGCCGGTATTTACGCTTAACATTGCGAGCCCGTGAATAGTATTTGCAGCAGATCCTCCCGAAGCCTGACTTCTGTTAAGATGCACAGTCTCAGATTTTACCATGCCCGATTTAATGTCATCAACAAGCGTCATACTCCCCTTAGGTAATCCGAATTTCTCCAGAATACTATCGTCATTTATTATGGTCATAACATCAACCAAAGCGTTCCCGATTCCAAGGATTTTTTTCATTTAAAATTTTTTTCTCAAAGATATTGCTTAATTCACTAAAAGCCCTTACTTTTGGCGTTCTAATTACAGCACGATTATTAGAAAATATTCCTTAGTAGCTCAGTTGGTTAGAGCGACGGACTGTTAATCCGTAGGTCGTAGGTTCGAGCCCTACCTGGGGAGCAGACAAAAAATCAAAAAGCCTTGATATAGAATAATATCGAGGCTTTATCATTTAGTCAAAACTAAATCTAAAACTATGATTTACAATCCCTCAAAAGAGCGTTACGATAAGATGACTTACCGGCGCTGTGGAAAAAGCGGAATTATGTTACCTGAAATTTCGTTGGGTTTATGGCATAATTTTGGCTCGGTTGATGTCTTTGAAAATTTCCGGAAAATTTTATGGAGAGCATTTGATGCCGGCATAACTCATTTTGATCTGGCAAATAATTATGGTCCCACTCCCGGCTCAGCAGAAGAAAACTTTGGGATAATTCTTAAAAAGGATTTCAGTTCATTACGTGATGAATTAATTATTTCGACTAAAGCAGGGTGGGAAATGTGGCCGGGTCCCTATGGTAATTTTGGTTCAAGAAAATACCTTCTGGCCAGTCTTGACCAGAGTCTTAAAAGGATGAATATTGACTATGTGGATATTTTCTATTCACATCGCCCTGATCCTGAAACTCCGCTTGAGGAGACAATGGGAGCACTTGCTCAGGCAGTTCATCAGGGGAAGGCTTTGTATGCAGGGATATCAAGTTACCCGGCAGATCTTACAAAAAAGGCAGCGGGGATTCTAAAAGACATGGGTGTGAATTGTCTTATTCATCAGCCTAAATATTCGATGTTTGAAAGATGGGTTGAAAATGGTCTGCTTGATGTTCTTGAAGAGACCGGCATAGGGTGTATTCCATTTTCGCCATTAGCTCAGGGACTACTCACTGATAAATATCTTAAGGGAATTCCAAAGGATTCCCGGGCATCGAATCCTAACGGCTTCCTGAAAATTGAAGATGTGACTGAACAGAGAATCTCAAAAGCCAGGAAGCTCAATGAAATAGCACAAAGCCGCAATCAGTCGCTTGCACAGATGTCAATAGCATGGTTATTGAAAGATCAGCGGGTTACATCAGTCCTGATAGGTGTAAGCAGTGTGCCCCAACTCGATGATAATCTGAAGACTCTTGATAATCTCAAATTCAACTCAGATGAATTGAAGAAGATTGAACAGATACTGGCTTCCTGATAATGCTCTAAACAGGAGTTTCTTAAAATTCTTGAATTTAAGGTTTTCCTCAGCTTTCTTTTTAATCGCAGAGTGCACAAAGTTGGTGCACTCTGCGGTTAATGGGTTTCAATTTTGTTTAATTTTAATATTTTGGTAAAGTCCAGCCATTGTGGTATTCCGGAACGATAAGTTTGTTGGGAGCGGTGGTTTTAAATTGCTGCTTTGTATTATCCCAAGAGACTTTTTCGCCTGTTCTGAATGCAACATTTCCCATCTGGGCAACAAGAGCCACATCCCTGCCAATATTTATACCAGCATTGAGTTTCTGAGGGGTATTGTTTTTCAGGCAATCGACAAAGTTTTTAGTATGAATATCGAGTCCAACGCCAACGTTTTTCTGAACAGGCAGAGTTTCCATTCTTGTTTTCTCAGGTACAACTTCCCAACCGTTACGATCGAGGATAAGGGTGCCGTTTTCTCCGATATAAGACATTCCGTGAGGTCTTTTCCAGTTTCCCAGGCCAATACCGATAGTATGTTCCCATATCATTGTAAAATCCTTGAAATCATATACGGCTGTCATTGTATCCGGCGTAACCATATCATCTTCAGGGAAAGCATATTTCCCGCCGATTGCCATTACTGAATCAGGAATTGATTTTCCCATTCCATATAAAATATAATCTATCAAATGAACACCCCAGTCAGTTATTAGGCCATTTCCATATTCCCAATACCAGCGCCATGTAAAATGGAAACGGTTTTTATTAAATGGACGTTTTGGAGCCGGGCCAAGCCACATATCATAATCCACGCCATCAGGGACAGCCGAATCGGCGATTTTGGGAACTGCGCCTTTCCAATCGACATAAGACCATGCTTTACAGGTACGGATACGTCCCAGTTTGCCTGATTTGATAAAGTTAACAGCATCAACGAAATGGGGCTGACTTCTTTGCCACTGTCCTACCTGAACAATTTTACCATATTTCTGGACAGCACTATGCATGATATTGATTTCGGCAATTGAATTTCCAATAGGTTTCTCAACATAAGCATGCTTCCCTGCTGCCAGAGCGTCGGTGAAAATCAGACAATGCCAGTGGTCGGGAGTACCGATTATTACAGCATCAATATCTTTATTCTCGAGCATCTTTCTGTAATCCTTATACAGCTTTGGCTTTGGAAACCCAAGTTTGATGAGATCATTGGTGCGATTAGTGAGCACATTCATATCAACATCGCAGAGAGCAACGCATTCAATTTCAGGATTTTTCAGCATTGAGGTCAGGTCATTGAACCCCATGCTGTTGGCGCCAACCAAACCAACCTGTATCTTGTCGTTTGGGGAAATTCCCAACCTTGATTTTGATAAAGCACTCATTGGAATAACTGTTCCGGCAGCAAGTACAGAAGCAGTCTTAATAAAATCTCTACGCGTTGAACTCATGATGTTTAAAATTAGTAAATTAACAACGATAATAATTAATTTGAAGGTTTGAAAATCAGATCGACTACATCTGCTTTATCGAACATTTGGTCTGCAATTGCTTTAATGTCCTTTATTGTGAATTTCTTCAATATATTTTCATAGTTTGCCGGATCGTTATAGTTGATACCAATGCTGTAATACCTGCTTAATGTCCTGTTCCAGTAGGCGTTATGCATTTTATCTTCCTCTCTGGTCTTAAGGATGTTATTAACAGTTTTATCGAGATTTACCTGGGTAGGTCCGTTTTTCAGAATGTTATCAAGCTCCTTATAGATGATTGCTTTAAGAGCGTTGGCGCGGGCAGGGTCGCAATCGAAAGTAATAACTCCCTCTCCTAGTTCAGAAGGCATCTTTTGCAAAGACAATGATACCTGTACCCCGTATGTTCCACCCTCATCTTCACGTACTTTTTCAGTGTATACCAGATCAAGAACCCCCTTAATTACTTCAAGTCCAAGGTTGTTATAAGGGTTATATTTCATATGGTCAGCAAATGAGATGAAAACAGTTGCTTTTGGTATTTTAAGGGGCATACTTATCTCGCGTGTTATCTTCCCTTTAGGTTGTTCAATTTTCCTGTCGATCCATGTTTCCTTACGTCCCGATGAAGGCAGGGAACCGATGTATTTTTCAACCATTGGAATTACGGTTTCTTTTTCAATGTTCCCAACGATAAAGAATGTGAATTCATCAGCGCTGTTGAACCTGTCGGTATAGATTTTTTTAATATCCTCAAGGGTAATATTTGTTATTTTTTCTTTTGAAAGAATAGGTGTTCTTGGATTATACCCTGTTGTTATCAATTGCATACTATCGCTTTTGATTTTATTGGGGTCTTTTTCCATATTCCCAATAAATGCGGTGTACCTGCCAATGATAGCGTCGTGGGCCACTTTATCGAACCTTGGATGGCCAAGACGAAGGTAGAGAAGCTGCATCATAATTTCAAAATCTTTTGGAGTTGATGATCCGCTGATAGATTCAGCAGTCTCGCTCAATGAAACTGAAATACTTGCTTTTTTCCCGGCAAGCATTTTCTGTAATGTGACATTATCGTAATCACCAGCTCCATACATAGGGGCAATCGCCGGAAGCAAATTTGCAGACAAAACAAGATTATTATCGAGTTTAGAAACCCCCCCGAAACTGAAAGCCGAGAGGAGAACATTATCTTTTTCGTAATCAGCTTTTCTGAAAATCACTTTTGCATTATTTCCAAGGGTCCATTCCACTGCATCAAACTGAGGAAGAGGAACTGTTTTCACTATTTTAGATCCCTTCAGTTCTTCGTTTATCAAAGATTCACTAAGAGCTTTGTCGGCATAAGGAGTAAGCTGGGAATTTTTTACTTTAGTAATAATATCAAGAGCTTCTTGTTGTGTAAGGTGCTTTATATCAGCACCTTCAAGCCCCTGAATTACAATAGTTCTGTTTTCATCTATCATTAATTCTTTAAACCTTGCGGAGATCTCTTCAGGTGTAATCCCATCAATTACCTGTTTTAGGAATTCAAAGTCGAAATCAATTGATGTAAGTGGTTCTCCTGTAAGGAAATAATTCTGAATACCAGAAACATAAGAATCGTTATCAATTTTATCTTTTTGTTTGTAACTATTCTCAAATGACGAAAGCATTGAAGCTTTTGCCCGCTTAAGTTCGCTCTCATTGAATCCAAACCTGCGAGCTCTTTCAGCCTCGGTATAGACTGCTTCGAGGGCCTTTGCTTCTTCGTTTTTTCGTACCGAAGCGTTAATTGAAAAAGCATTATAACCTCGTGCGTAGTATTCCCCATAAGATACTGAACCTCCGATGAAAGGTGGATTTTCCTTCTGTAAAAGTTCACCTATTCTTGTGTTTATCATTGAATTCATCAGGGAAATAACGTGATTATCACGGATATATTTCAGGTTTCTGCTTTCAGCCGGGACAGCCTTATGAAGTACAATTACAGAAACAGATGTTTGAGGAGCTTCTTTATCCTGGGCAACTACAAAGTTTGTCTCATTATGGTATGGCACTTCAAAGAGATTTCTGGGGGAAGGATTTTTAACAGCCGGGATGGCTGAGAAAAGAGTCTTTATACTTGCTTCTACCTCATCTGGTTTAATATCCCCGACAACTGCAATAGCCTGAAGGTCGGTACGATACCACTCCTGATAGTAACTTCTCAAAGTGTTATAGGAAAAGTTTTTAATAATATCAATGTTCCCGATGATATCTCTCTCGGCATATTTTGAACCTTTCAGAATGACAGGTATTACCTCAAACATCATTCGTCGGCTCGCGTTTTTACTGGTTCTCCATTCCTCGCTTATAACTCCCCTTTCAAGATCAATTTCCTTGTCGGAAAGGGTCAGATAATGGGACCAGTCGTTCAAAATCAGAATACATGAGTCGACGAGTCCGGGAGCATCGACAGGAACATTACTTAAGTTATAAACTGTTTCATCAAAACCGGTATAGGCATTTATATTACTGCCAAATCCAACGCTGTGTTTTTCAAGGCTGCTGATGATACCTTTATCCGGGAAATGGGCTGTTCCGTTAAATGACATGTGCTCAAGAAAGTGAGCCAATCCGTTCTGGTCATCCTTTTCAAGTATTGCACCAACATTTTGTATAATATAAAAACTGGCTCTTTTTTCAGGTTCTTTGTTTTTACGAATGAAGTATGTGAGTCCGTTGGTCAGTTTTCCGATTCTGATATCAGGATCGTTTGGGGCAGATTTTGTAAGATCAGTCTGAGCTGTAATGAGGCCAGATAATAATAATAAGGCAACAAGGAAGAATAAGGACTTGATTGATTTCATTGTAATTACGGTTTAAGGGTTTAAAAAAGCCCGTGTATTTCGGCGTTAATTTTATCCATCACCTCATTCAGGTGGGCATTATTATTAGGAAAGTTATAGTGATCTGCTTCAATAATAAGAACTTTTCCCAGATCATAAGATGCCATCCATGCTTCGTAGTGTTCATTAAGCCTCTTCAGATAGTCGATGCGTATTGAACTTTCATATTCACGGCCCCGTTTCTGGATCTGATTCACCAGAGTCGGAACAGAGGCTCTGAGGTAGAGAAGCAGATCAGGCGGCTGAACCAGTGAGCTCATCATCTTGAACAGCCTTGAATAATTATCAAAGTCACGGGTCGACATAAGCCCCATAGAATGAAGGTTTGGAGCAAATATGTATGCATCTTCATAAATGGTTCTGTCCTGGATTATAGTTTTATCGGATTTCCTTATTTCCAGTATTTGGCTGAACCGGGAATTCAAGAAGTAGATCTGAAGATTAAATGACCATCGCTGCATATCTTCATAAAAATCGTTTAGATATGGATTGTCATCTACATCTTCATAATGAGCCTGCCAGCCGTATTGTTTGGCAAGAAGGCCAGCCAGGGTTGTTTTTCCCGATCCGATATTTCCA
Source organism: Bacteroidota bacterium (assembly GCA_025350595.1). Lineage (GTDB taxonomy): Bacteria > Bacteroidota > Bacteroidia > Bacteroidales > VadinHA17 > LD21. The sequence continues at coordinate 14,502 of JANXXP010000049.1, read as the reverse complement.
GCTATTGCTATGTGCATAAGTCCGATTATTACATTTAAAAGGCTATAAAATTAGTAAAAATTGATTCAGGTATGCAAAATAAGTGCCTAAAGTGCCTAAAGTTAAATGTCCTTTCGATCTTTTTCAGTCAATTATCACCAACTCTAAGAACTCCAGTCACTTTAGGCACTTTTTATATCAGCAATAATATACAAATCTTCAATGTACTCCCTTGTATTTGAAAGACGCGGAACTTTATTCTGTCCGCCAAATTTGTTTCTGGCTTTCAGCCACTTATTAAAAGTCCCTTTCGGTACAGACCTTAAAGCAGGTCTTATAAGATTCAGATCTTTACAACGTTTAGCTTCATAGTCGGAGTTTACCGATTTTAGAGCATTATCAAGGATGTCGATGAAGCTGTTTAAGTCGGAAGGCTCTTTTTCGAATTCAATTATCCATTCATGTGAACCCTTCGAAGAGGTGCTCATAAAAACAGGACCGGCAGTATATTCCAGAATTATTGCCCCGGTTTCTTTACATGCCGTTTCAATTGCATTATCAGCGTTGTCAACTATGACTTCTTCACCAAATACATTGATAAAATGTTTTGTACGTCCTGAAATCCTGAATCTGTACGGCTGCAGACAGGTAAAAACGATTGTATCACCCATCATATATCTCCAAAGCCCACCATTGGTTGAGATAATAATGGCATAGTTTACATCTTTTTCAACTTCACCGATTGTGTAAACGGCAGGTGATGCAGAAGTTACCTGGTCCGAAGGGATAAATTCATAAAAAATTCCATAATCGAGCATTAAAAGCATATCGCTTTTTGAGGCATCATCCTGAATTCCGAAAAAACCTTCTGAGGCATTATATGTTTCCATATAATTCATCTGATCGCCGGCAATAAGTTTCTTAAACTGTTCGCGATAAGGGCTAAAACTTATACCTCCGTGAAAAAAGACTTCCAGATTAGGCCAGACGTCTAACAGATTTGATTTACCTGTATACGCAAGAATCTGTTTTATTAAAACGAGATACCATGAAGGGACACCTGAAATATTCGTAACATTCTCATTGACAGTTGATCGTGTAATCATATTGAGCTTCTCTTCGAAATCTTCGAGGAGTGCAATTTTTTGGCTGGGGGTTCTTATTATATCAACCCAGAATGGTGCATTCTCGATAAGAATTGCTGACAGATCGCCATATAAAGAGTCATTATTAAACTGGTTCATTTTATGACTTCCTCCAAGAGTAAGACTCTTTCCTGAAAACACCCTGGTTTCCGGTCTTTGCATTGTGTAAATGGCCAGTATGTCTTTCCCTGCACGATAATGACAATCTTCAAGAGCTTCTCGACTCATTGGAATAAATTTACTTTTTGTAGAAGTAGTACCTGAAGATTTTGCGAACCATTTTATTTCACCAGGCCATAGCAGATCAGCCTCTCCTTTTCGAAGCCTTTCAACGTAGGGAATAATTTCCTCATAGGTCTGAACCGGGAACCTTGATTGGTATTCTTTTATCGATGATATCGATGAGTAGCTGTATTTTTTCCCCCATTCTGTGGATGCTGCTTTAGCTAATAGTCTGTAAAGTGTCTCCTGCTGGGTTTCTACAGGAAATTTCTTGAATATTTCAATCTGATTAATACGCTTAATATTGAGCCAGTTTACTATAGAGGGAATTATCGCCATTACGTAATCAGTTTGACGACTAAGATAGGTAAAAACTTGAGTATGCAGTTTTAAAAATTTAACTAAAAACCTCCTTCAGAACTTCGAGCGATTTTATGTTCTTTAGTCCGGGAAGATGAAGAGCATAATATCTGACAAGAGTATCAAGTACCTCATTCCGAAGAGTGCCTGTAAGCGCTATATTGGACACTGTATCATAAGATGCCACAAAAAAATCAGCCAGTTTGTTCGAAATATCCTCATTTGCATAATTGCCGTTTAAGGGGGGTAAAGGAACAAATATCCCATTCGTCATATCAAAGAATGCATCGTCTGCATTATTTCTTGGACTGGGTTCAAAGCCCAGAAAACTACTGAGTCCTGCAAGGAAAGCGATATGGAAATTTGCATAACCTGCTGCGGAGTTATCAAAATATTTGATTGATTCTTCAATATAATCGAACATTTCTTCATGAGGACTTTCTTCTTTCAGCACAGATGTTAATACTTCCCCAAGAAAAATTGCCACACAACTTTTTTTAATGTTGGAATAAATATCAAATGGAGTGAATGAAACTGAAAATTCTTTCAGCGTCTGCATTTCACGGGAGGCTTTATAATTCATCTCAAGATCGAGGATACCCATTGGCTGAAAAAGAATATTATGTTTTCCTGCTTTTTTATTTCTCATCCCTCTGATAAGAAATGATTGCCTGCCAAAACTCCTTGTGTACAATCTGGCAACAATACCCGAGTCGGTGTACTTTATCTGACTAAGAATTATTCCTCTGGTTTTCTCGAGCATGTGGCCGGGTGTTTTTATTCAAAGATAAAATTATTATATTTACTGATCAATCAACTGTATTATGACAGTAAGTAGTAATGAAGCGCTTGTAAAAAGAATTGCCCGGCTTGCGAAGCAGACCAAGGACCTTGAGGAACAGATCAAAAAACTTGAGAAACTGAACGAGAAACTGGCCAGGGAAAATGAAAAAATTAAAGCGCTAAATGAAAAACTTTCTCCGGAAGGGATAAAGGAAGCATCGGAGGCAGAAAAGAAGGAGAGTTCGCTGAAATTCAATATGGCGACTGTTCTTTTCGCTGATATTCATGGATTTTCAAAACAAGTTGAAGGAATGGATTCGTCAGCAGTTATGGACGAACTTGATGAGATACTTTTTGAATTTGATGCTATTGTTTCGAGGTTTAAAATTGAAAAGATAAAAACTATTGGAGATACATATATGTGTGCCGGAGGTATCCCGGTAAAAAATATTACAAACCCTATCGATGTGGTAATGGCTGCCATGGAGATGAGGAATTTCCTTGAAAAATTTGAAGTGAACAAAAGAGGACAGGGTAACAGGATCTGGGATTTGAAGATCGGAATTCATACTGGTCCTGTAACTGCCACTATTTCAGGCAAGAAGAAAGTCAATTATGATATTAAAGGTGATACAGTGAATACGGCAAGCAGGGTTGAGGCTGTTTCTGATAACGGATCAATTCTGATTTCTGTTATGACATACGAGCTGGTAAAAGAGTTTTTTGATTGTGAGTATTTTGGTAAGTTGCCAGTGAAGTACAAGAACGATCTTCAGATGTATAAAGTTAAGGGACTTAAACCAGAGTTCTCTGTTAATGGAGCAGGGGTTTTTCCAAATGAATCTTTCAGAATTAAATTTGGATTGATCCAATTTACTGATATGCAGGAGATCATTCTTGACAAATTAGAAAAAGAGCTGCCTGATTATCTTTTTTATCACAATGTAAAGCATACTGTTGATGTGGTTACAGAAGTAGAACTTATCGGCTGGGGAGAAGGTTGCAGCGATGAAGAGATATTGCTATTGAAAACAGCAGGATTATTCCATGATGCCGGACATACAATTGCTTATGATAATCATGAATTCTACGGAACTGAACTTGCCAAAGAGATGCTTCCAAAGTACAATTATTCCCCAGAACATATTGAGAGAATCTGTTCAATAATTATGGCTACAAAATTACCTCCTCGTCCAACGAACCTTCTCGAAAATATTATATGCGACTCAGATCTCGATTACCTGGGAAGAAGTGATTTTATTCCTGTCTCAAACACCCTGTATGAGGAACTTAAGGCACAGAATAAAATGGGATCACTTAATGACTGGAATAAAATTCAGGTTAAATTTATTTCAGGACATCAATATTTTACTGCGACAGCCAGAAGCCTGAGAGAGGTAAATAAGCAGCTTCAGATTGAGCGTATTCAGAGTCTTATTACTGAATAGCTATTTTCCGATTACCAGCATTTTCGTTACAAACGATTTCGTACCGTCATTGCTGGCACAGAAGACGAGATAAACCCCTGTAGTGACACGTTTCCCATTATAGGTTTTCAGATCCCATGTAGCCTGTCCTCCATCAGAAATCGTTTTGAACACAAGATTCCCGCTTATATCAGTAATCCTGATCTGTGAATCGAACATAAGACCGGTTATTGTTACGTTTCCTGTGAAATCTTCCCTTACAGGATTAGGAAAAGTATAAACATTTGCAAACTTTTCATTTCCGGCAGATGCTGAGCCTCTGAAAGACTGGATCCCTTTTGAAGTTCCAAACCAGACATCTCCGGTTTTATTATCAACAGCCAGGCTTACAATAGAGTTTGATAAGATTGGACTGTTTTGTTCATTAAAATTTTTTAAAAGAACTGTCCCGTCAGCGGAGAGATAATATGCCCCTGAGCTGAGTGTTCCAAACCATTTTTTATTGGCCCCGTCGATCGCGATGGAGGTAACAGTCTCAGATTTAAGCATATAATCAACCAGGCCCGATCCATCATTTCTTGGTATTTTAGGTCGGTTTGCTTTTAGATTACCATCGAATATTTTTTCGGGAGTATAATAGACAAAAACCCCCTGAGCTGTACCTACCCAGATATTCCCGTCAAGGTCTTCTGCTATTGAGTATACATAGGATATTACCTCATTTTGAGTGTCTTCAACCAACATTTGTTTTGTTCTGTCATCAGTGAAATTATCCGGAGTATTGTTGTCGTCGAGAACAAAGATGCCATTACCTCTGGGCAGAACAACCCATTTTTGCCCGGTTCGGGTTATTATTATATCTCCGATTGTAAATACATTTATTTTTAAATCCTTATTCCAAACCCATGTTCCATCCGGTTTAAGACATTTAATGCTGCCTGCGACTTCAGATTGGGTAATCCAGAGGTTTTTTTGTTTATCCATTGCCATACCACATACTCTTACATAGGGTTGATTGGGGATAATTGTCTGTAACGTTGGATATGCATACTGTTTAGGCGGATCGTTATTTGTATATTCCAGCAAACCATTGCCCCATGTTGAAACAAAAAAATGGTTGCTGTTATCCGGATCAATCAAGGCTCTCATAGGATCAATAATTGTTTTTGATGATCTGGTAGTCCAGGTATTTTCTTCAAAAACGGATACTTCCATCGGCCTTCCCTGATTATTCCACGAAATATCACCCCCTCCTCCGCATACAATTGTTTTTCCATTTAATGAAGTGATACTATATGCATTGTTTGAAATTGGTCCGGGAAGAGAGAGAGACGAAAAGGATGAATCATTTTCATCTCTGACAAGGCCTGAATTTATATCTGCAATCCAGATATCATTATTGTCAGCTACTGCCTGAGAAATATTTGGTGCAGCTGATCCTGATCCATAAGATGAGATAGTCGAATTAATTGAACCGTCAGTATTATAATACTTTACTGATGATGGAGATGAAACAGTAAACCCATTTGGAGCAGGGTCGAAAGAGGTATTATAAATTCCGGGCAGGAATGAAAAGAGGGTGCTTATAACACTGATTGTATATACCGAGTCTCCTCCTGAAAAGGGAACTGAAAGATTGGCATAAAGCTTATTTCCTGAAAAAACAACCGAAGTATATTTACCATCCGGAACAGGAAGGCTATTTAAAAGAGACCAGTTTCCGAAGTAAGCCAAACCAGGGTTAGTAATATCAGCTGAATATATTCCTTTACCGGTCGCAGCAAAAATCTTCCCGTTTCCGAAAGCCAGGTCGAGAATCTCTAAAGTTTCGGAACCATTTCCCGGTTTCCAGGTATCAAAAATTTCCTTTCGTAAAATATCTACTACAACAATTCCGAAACTGCATGCCAAATAGGCAAATTTGCCGTTTGTCCTGACCCGGTTAATCTCTTTCTTACCTGCTATATACTTCCTGTTTATATCGGGAATATTATAAATTATATTATCCTTTAATAAGTCAATGTTTGAACTGGAGTACGCAATAATTAATATTTTGTTTTCTTCCGACCAGGCTATTGTGCTTATTCCTGTCTCGGTTAGACCATCTATCCGGGTTATTTTCTTGAGCTCGGCATACTCTTTATTATAAACAATGATTGAGGAGCCTGTGGAAGCGAAAACCTCAGTTGATCCTACTGCAACACTTTTGGCGGTATTATATATGAGGTGGTCAGACCACGATCCTACAGGTGTTTGGGCATTTGAGGACAGAGTAAAAATCACTAATATGAATATAGCCAGAGTTTTTATCATAAGAAATAAACCATCAAAATAACTCTTTATTGTTTGAAAGTTGATACTGATTAAGAAACTCTCTTAATTTTTCAAAAGCTCTTGCCCTGTGCGAAATTGTGTTTTTTTCTGAAAGATTCATCTCAGCGAATGTCTGGATTTTACCGGAAGGAATAAAAACAGGATCATAGCCAAAGCCCTCTGTTCCTCTTTTTTCAGATAAAATATTACCATTGACAATACCTTCGAACAGATATTCTTTGTTTTCAAGAATAAGTGCAATAACTGTTCTGAATCTTGCCTTCCTGTTTTCTGTTTTGCCAAGCAGCGAAAGGACTTTTTCGATGTTTGCAGCGGAGTCCTTATTTTCTCCTGCAAATCTTGCTGAATGAACTCCGGGAAGTCCCTTAAGGAAATCTATTTCAAGTCCGGTGTCATCGGCAAATACATTCATTCCGGTGACATTATGGATATACCTTGCTTTTACCAGGGCATTTCCTTCAAGAAGAGGCTCATTTTCGGGTATATCCTCATTGATGTTTAAATCGCTCATACTAATGAGAGTAAAGCTATTGCCAAGGATGCTTTTTATTTCCCTCAATTTATGGTTGTTGTTTGTAGCGAAGACTATCGTCATAAAATCAATTTTATTTATGGTGTCAAAAATACTCAAATTTGGGCTTTCCTTTTGACCTGACTGTTTTTAGTGCTACTTTTGGATTAATAAAAAGATGTATAATTGGTTATGGCTTGTTTTGGAAGAATGATTTTTTTGTGCCGGATTTGTTTGTTACTTATCCTTTTGCATGCTCCTGCAGGAATATCTGCTTCCGTTTCAGAAACGATACCTCATCTTGATCATATCATATTAAAAAATGATTCTGTTATTTTTCTTCCTGCAACAAAAAATGCAGGAGAACTAATTTCAAAGTATAACCTTATACTGAATCACCGGAATAATAGTTTGTCATTTGAATTATTCCCTTCAGACACTATTGAATATCAATATTATCTGCGGGGATTCGACAAAAATTGGACTCCCTGGAAAAACAGAAATATTAAGGAGTATACAAATCTTCCGGCTGGTCATTATCTGTTTCAGGCAAGATACAGGAGTCGTGATATGAAGGTAGGTGAGATATCATCATTCTCTCTTAAGGTACTTCCACATTGGAGTTTCTCGAGGCTTGCTATAATAATTTATGTGTTACTGTTTTCGTTAATTATCTGGGACTTATACGATTTACTTAATTTGCGTTTTGCCCGTAAGCAATATATGCTGGAGATGATAATCAATAAAAGAACAGAGGATCTTATAATTGAAAAAGAGAAAACAGAGACCTTGCTTGCAAATGTACTACCAAAAAATACTGCCGAAGAGATAATGGCAAAAGGGAAAGCGTCAAAAATCAAATATAATTTTGCTACAGTCTTATTCTCTGATATTCAGGGTTTCACGAAGATTGCTGAAGAAATGAATCCGGAAGTTTTGATAGATGAACTCGATAAATTCTTTTTCCACTTCGATTCGGTTGCTGAAAAGTTTGGTATTGAAAAGATAAAGACTATAGGTGATGCTTATATGTGTGCGGGAGGTATTCCTGAAAAGAACAGGACTAATCCGGTAGAGGTTATTCTGGCTGCGCTCGAGATGAAGAGTTATATGAAAAAACTAAAAGAAAGCTCGGAACTGGCAGGGATGAAATATTGGGATATCAGGATTGGGATACACACCGGAACCGTAGTAGCAGGAGTGGTTGGTCAAAAGAAGTTATCCTATGATATATGGGGAGATACCGTCAATACGGCAAGCAGGATGGAATCGTCGGGAGAAGCCGGCAAAATAAATATTTCCGGTACCACTTATGAATTTGTAAAAGATTTTTTTGTATGCGAATACAGGGGCAAAATGCCGGTTAAATACAAAGGGGAACTTGAGATGTATTTTGTTGAAGGGATTCTTCCTGAATTGAGAGACGCTACCGATGGCCCTAACAGAAAGTTTATTGTTAAAATGCAGATGATCAAACTGCAGGATATTGAGGAGATGATTACAAAGATGTTCGATGATGAGGCTTCACCTAACCTTTATTTTCATAATTCAGCCCTGATGAAAAATATCAGTAATCAGGTTGAATTGCTTTCCGCCGCCGAGAATGTTAAAGAAGAGGAGTTTATAAATCTAAAGCTTGCCTCTGTGTTTCTCCTGACAGGTTATATTTCGGACTATGAAAAACCAATGGAAGCATCATCTCGTCTGGTAGAAGAGATCTTACCAAAGTACGGGTTTGATCAGGAGAACATTGAATTGGTAAACAAAATTATAAAGAACTCTTATTTAGAAATTCATGAGTCATTATCTGATAATATTCTGCATGATGCAAAATATGATTACATGGGGCGTGTCGACTATATCAGGCTTACCGAAAAATTGCTCAGGGAAAGAACAGAGTATGGTAAACATACTGATAATAAAACCTGGATAGATATTCAGATTAAACAACTTTCTGAACATGATTTTATTTCAGATACCGCGAAGTTGTTAAGGAGTGTTCATGCAGAAGATCAGATTGCAGCACTGAAGGAAACAGCAAATAATCCAATTTCAAAGGAGAAAAGTACTTAAGATATATTTTTATAATGTACTTTTACCGCACATTTTAACAGCTTGTCTTATGGAAAATCTCGATTGGAAATGTCTACCATTCGGCTATATGAAAACGGATTATAATATCCGCTGTGTCTTTAAGAATGGGAAATGGGGGAAACTGGAGGTTTCATCTTCGGAATACATTGATATTCATATAGCTGCAACAGGGTTACATTATGGACAGGAAGCTTTTGAAGGGCTTAAAGCCTATATGGGAAAAGACGGTAAAGTAAGATTGTTCAGGTGGGAAGAAAATGCAAAGAGGATGCTTTCTTCTGCTAACGGGATTAAAATGGCTGCAGTTCCCATTGAGATGTTCAAAGAGGCATTGTTTAAAGTAATTCAGTTGAATAAGAAATTTATTCCTCCTTATGGATCCGGAGCTACTTTATATATCAGACCTTTGCTATATGGCAGTGGTGCTGAGGTCGGTGTAAAACCAGCATCAGAATATACATTTCTGGTATTTGTAACACCTGTCGGTCCATATTTCAAAGAAGGAGTAAAACCTGTTAATATGCTGATATGCCGGGATGTTGACAGGGCAGCTCCATATGGAACAGGGATATATAAAGTTGGTGGTAATTATGCTGCAAGTCTCAGGGCAATAATTACAGCCCACGAAGGAGGGTATGCCAACACTATTTTTCTCGATGCAAAAGAAAAAAAGTATATCGACGAATGCGGCCCGGCTAATTTCTTTGGGATAAAAGATAATACTTATATAACCCCAAAATCAGAATCCATATTGAATTCAGTTACCAATATGAGCCTAATTGAAATAGCTGAAAGTATGGGGATGAAAACAGAAAGACGACCGGTTGAAGTTGAAGAGCTCTCGTCATTCAGTGAAACAGGCGCTTGTGGTACCGCTGCAGTAATAAGCCCTATTTCTAAAATAGTTGACCCTGAGAAAAACATGATTTATGAGTATTGCAAGAATGGCGAACCGGGTCAGTTAACGATGAAGCTTTACAATAGACTTGTAGCGATTCAGAATGGGGATGTACCGGATCCGTTTGGCTGGGTAACTATTGTGGAGTAAGAGTAAGCACAGAGCTCAGAGCATGGGGCGCGGGGGAAAAGTAATCGGTAATCGGTAATCGGTAATCAGTAATCGGTGATTCAAGATAAGAGTAAAAAGGTAAAAGTTGAAGTATAGGGAAAACGGATTATCAAAAACACGGTTGAGAAGCTCATACCTGACTCTTGTTATGAGCATCTCGCTTGTACTTTTTCTTCTCGGGGTTTTAGGATTCATTCTTATCAATGCCAGAGAACTGGCTGATTATTTCCGTGAAAGCATTTCATTTTCAGTTATGCTTGATGACGCATCAAAAGATGCTGATATCAGAATGTTACAGAAAGATCTCGATGCAAAGCATTATGTGAAATCAACAAAATATGTTTCAAAAGACGAGGCAGCTGTAAAAATGAAACAGGAGCTCGGTGAAGATTTTGTCAGTTTCCTTGGAGATAATCCGCTCCCACCATCAATTGATGTGTATCTTCATGCAGGGTTTACGAGTCCTGACAGTGTTGCAAAAATTGAAAAATATGTTCTTCAATATCCTTTTGTAAAAGAAATTTATTATCCCGAATCGCTATTATTTCTGATTAATGAAAATGTAAAAAAGATAAGTTTCTTCCTTCTCGTTATAAGTTCATTTCTTTTTCTGATTGCACTGACGATTATAAATAACACAATACGATTATCAATTTACTCCAGGAGATTTCTGATAAGGACAATGCAACTTGTTGGGGCAACACGTTCATTTATCAGAAGGCCATTTCTCATTCAAAGTGCGTTTCATGGGCTGTTGGCGGCCCTTATTGCTATGAGTTTGCTGATGGGGATGCTTTATCTGATTGAAAAAGAATTCTTTTTGATGTTTACTTTTGAGAGCACTAATCTGTTTCTTCTTCTCGCAGCATCATTAATCATAATAGGCGTACTGATAAATATTATTTCTACATTTTTTTCCGTTAACAAATATCTGAGTATTTCTGAGGACAAACTTTATTATTAAATATGACTTTCGGTAATTACACATAATATATCAATAATCGCTTGAAAATCAATAGATTTACTCCAGCCCCAAGGAGGGCATATGCACGATTCCAAATATTCATTTTATTAAATAAAATATGGCTACAAAAAACGAAAATAAGGAAAATACGAATTTTGCACTTGGCCGTGAGAACTATAAATTACTGGCTATCGGATTCGCTATTATTGTTATTGGATTTTTACTGATGCTTGGCGGCAAGTCTGTCAGCCCCGACAAATTCAGCGATAATATATTTAGCTTCAGGAGAATAACACTTGCTCCTATTGTTGTATTGGCTGGATTTGCATTCGAAATATGGGCAATTATGAAGAAACCAAAGGCTTGAAGACAGAAGACGGAAGACGGAGGTTAGAAGAAAACGGAAGAAGTATCTTCGAGGAGGGACAGGTTTTATTGTTCGATAAGCCACTTTACTGGACATCTTTTGATCTGGTAAATAAAGTCCGGTTCATGATCAGGAGTACCTTCGGAATAAAAAAGATAAAAGTTGGTCATGCAGGAACGCTGGATCCTCTCGCAAGCGGACTAATGATAATTTGTACAGGAAGGTCGACCAAAAAGATTGATGAGTTCCGCGATCTGGATAAAGAATATATCGCAACTTTCCATCTTGGTGAAACTACACCTTCATTTGATCTTGAAACGGAGACAGATAATAAATTCCCCACGGAACATATTACTGAGGAAATGGTGAGAAATGTTCTGAAAAGTTTTATCGGCGAACAAAAACAGCTTCCCCCGATGTATTCTGCCAAACAGATTGACGGGAAGAGAGCGTACGAATTTGCACGGAAAGGAATTCAGAAAGAGCTGGTACCTGTTACTGTATTTTTCAGGGAAATTGAACTGCTTTCGTTTGGACTTCCAGACACAAAATTACGGTTGGTATGCAGTAAAGGAACTTATATAAGGTCTTTTGCACGTGATTTTGGACTGGCATTTAACAGCGGTAGTTATTTATCTGCCCTTGAAAGAACTTCAATAGGCTCATTTCATGTAACCAAGGCGTATTCCATTGAAAAATTTCAGGAATATATTGAACAAATGCAACAAAATTGATATTTGTACGTATAAAGGACTTCATTAAATCACAGTGATTATATATTTATTATGAAATTATCAAAATTCAGGTTCAATTTACCGCAGGAGCTCATTGCTCTTTATCCTACCGAAAACCGTGATGAATCGAGGTTATTGATTGTTAACAGGAAAACAGGGGAGCTTCAGCATAAGATATTTAAGGATATAACTGAATATTTTAGCGAGAATGATGTGTTGGTTTTTAATAATACAAAAGTATTTCCGGCAAGATTATATGGGAATAAGGAGAAAACCGGAGCTGAAATTGAAGTTTTTTTATTAAGGGAGTTGAACAAAGAGCAACGTTTGTGGGATGTGTTGGTTGACCCGGCCCGTAAGATAAGAATCGGGAACAAACTGTATTTTGGAGAAGATGATCTTTTGGTTGCAGAAGTAATTGACAATACAACATCAAGAGGGAGAACACTCAGGTTTTTGTTTGACGGAACCTACGAAGAATTTAAAGAAACATTGTACAGTCTGGGCGAGACCCCTCTGCCAAAGTTTATCAACAGACCAGTTGAGTCCTCAGACAGTGAAAGGTACCAGACTATTTTCGCAAAGCATGAAGGAGCAGTTGCCGCGCCAACAGCTGGTCTTCATTTCAGCAGAGAATTACTTAAAAAACTGGAGATAATAGGGGTTGAATTTGCTGAGATAACATTGCATGTGGGTCTTGGTAATTTCAGAAGTGTTGACGTAGAAGATCTGACAAAACATAAAGTTGATTCAGAGAGAATCATAATTACCAATGAATCTGTTGACATTGTAAATAAAGCAAAAGATAATAAGTACAAAATTTGTGCTGTTGGGACAACCGTTGTCAGGACACTTGAGAGTTCAGTTTCAACAGATGGCTACCTGAAACCATTTGACGGATGGACAAATAAATTTATTTTTCCCCCGTACGAGTTTAAGGTACCGGATATGATGATAAGTAATTTTCATCTTCCATATTCTACCCTTCTGATGATGGTATCAGCATTTGCCGGATATGATCTGCTCTTCGACGCCTATAAAGTTGCTGTTAAGGAGAAGTATCGGTTTGGAACGTATGGGGATGCGATGCTAATAATATAGTCTTGCGGTCTTGTGGTCTTGCAGTCTTATAGTCTTGCAGTCTTGTGGTCTTGTGGTCTTGTGATCCTGCAGTCGTTATTTACCAGATTTAAGGTATTTCATTAAACTACTGTTTCCGTTTATTAGCTTTTGGGCTCTGTTTCTTCTGTCAACGGCAGTTTCAGATGAAACATAATTCTGGTCTTCAGCTATATAATACATACTTTTAATTTCCCCGGTTGAACCTTTTGAAATATTCAGAAAGTTTCTGAATTCTGCATCACTATTTCTACAGAATCCTTCTGAGATATTGTTCATGGAGGACACACCAGCCCTGGTTATCTGATCTTTGAAAGTATAATCACGACATTTCCTGAAATCCGAATAAATTAAATTAACAAGTTCCCCCGACATTTTCCATACTTCGAGATCCTCAAAATTTTTAATTGTTCCCATATTAGCACGATTTAGTTCATAATATTAAAGTTACAAAAAAATTCCAGCTAAATTAGAAGCCGTCAGAAAAAGTAAATATTTAATATTCCTGCAAGACCGCAAGACTGCAAGACCGAACAACCGCACGACCGCACGACCGCAAGACAATTCTCCCCTTTCTGTTTAAATATTTTACCGGGGAAAAAGCCATTGTCAAAGAATTATTCCTGTTTATCAAAAAAACCTCGGAATTTTATAACAATTTTCTATCTTTAAAGGTTAATAATCTGTTGCTTTAGTGCAACCATGATTAGTTATTAACAGTCTAGGTAGAAGAGGCAGTATTTGTCCGTTTTGCTCATTGAAGACGGACATTAAAATAATAATAACATTGATCGATCTTTTTCAAAAAAAAAAGAAGAAGGTCGAGATGTTAATTTATTGTATTATTTGATAAGAGGACAATGACATTAATGCGCAATTAAATAACGGATTAACGACATAACATCATAACGATTTAACAACAAAGAGACCGCAAGACTGCACGACTGCACGACAGCAAAACCGCAAGACTTTAAGACATTTTTCAACATAGGAGGTAAAGTATGAAAACGACACGAAACACATCTTTGGGAATTTCCCGGATCAGAAGATGGCAGACAGGGAAGCGGAAGTTTATCGCCCCTTCAGGAATCGTATTGTTTATAATGATTCTCATAGCGGTATTCACCGGGGAGAAATCATACTCGCAGGGAGTGGCGATAAGTGAAGGGCCGGCAGTGCCGACACCTCATGCCTCTTCGTTGCTGGATCTGCAATCCACACTCAGGGGCTTTCTTGCACCGAGGATGACAACCTTACAACGGCAGGGCATTACCTCTCCTGCACAAGGTCTGCTGGTTTATGATACCGATCAGAAACTCTTCTATTACTGGGATGAAGGTGTTTGGAAACCTCTTGGTTTTAAAGGTCTTGGAAGTACAAACCAGCTTCTTGGA
>JANXXP010000046.1 GCA_025350595.1 Bacteroidota bacterium | reverse complement strand
TGATCTTTTAGTTCTTTATACAGTCCATAAGGCAATTCAAGCGAATGAACATATTTAGCCGGTCTTATCCTTCCCCGCTGAATGACATCAACAATAAAATTTAAATCATCTTTGTCTGGTTGTTTTTCGGTGTTTTCCATAATTGATTATTTATTATAATTTATCGCTTCTTTGACGACTTTATCGCAATTGATGATGCTCGCACACTCCGGAGTTCCATAACGCATCTGACCGTATTTTTGAAATACCATCCTTTGCAAAACTGTTTCCCAGTATCTTAGCGCTCCGCATTTTGGACATTGCCAGGTCCTGAAGCCGGCCTGTGCGATCCATTTATGATGTGATAAAAGTTTCATTTTTCACTTATAAAATTTATTAAATCAGGATATACCATGTGTATATAACCATCGGAATCCTCAATAATGGCAACAATCTCATTATCCGTTCCTGTGGTAATCCACTGATGAAAATATCCGGGTTTCCATGATTGTTGATTTTCACTACCTTTAAATTTTATTCTTCTCATAACTTTATTTTTAAAATGTGCATCCTTCTATGTCTTTAAATTCAGTAAGTGAAATATTATGTTCCAAATAGAAACTTCCACAAATACCATTTCTATTTTTTGCAATACTTATCTCCGCAATACCTTCTGATGATCTCTCCTCGCCGTTAATACTGACCGTCTGTTGTTCATACTTTGCCGGCCGGTGAATGAACCAAACAACGTCCGCATCCTGTTCAATGGCTCCCGATTCTCTAAGGTTAGATAACTGAGGTTTTTTATTGCCTGTTTTTTCAAGTTCCCTGTTTAACTGAGAAAGTGCGATAACTGGGATGTTTAGATCCTTTGCAATAACTTTTAGCCCCCTCGATACGCTACTTACTTGTTGTTCCCTGTTCTGACCGTCACCATGTACAAGTTGCAAATAATCAACTACAATTATTTTTATTCCATACTTCAACAATAATCTCTTAGCCTTTGCATGTAACTCATAAATGGAAACTCCTGCCGAATCATCAATGAAAAGATTATAGCTCATAAAACGCTCTGTTTTTTGACAAACATCATCCAGGTTGCAATGTCCTTCCATTAATTGGACGTTTGTCTTGCCGGAAACATTTGAGATACACCTTTGAGCCAATTGTTCTTTTGACATCTCAAGAGAAAAAAATGCGACTGGATAGTTTAATTCAGCTTCATTTAGAGCGATTTGCAGTGCAACAGCAGTTTTCCCCATTGATGGTCGACCAGCGATAATAGTCAGTTCACCATTTTTAAAACCGCCGGTCTTACGGTCAATAGTTGTGAATCCCGAAGGTGTACCAATCAGTTTAATTTCGTGATTCTGGACTTTCTGTATTAACTCAATGACAGTATCAACAATATTGATGAGTTTTGAGGCTTCTTTTTTATCCGTTATCCCGACAATGTCTAAAAGTTGACTTTCTGCAAATCCTATTAAATCGCTTATATCATTGCTGTCATCAAAGGACATAGATTGCAATTCAGTTGAGAACCTTATCATTTCCCTCTGGATATATTTTTGTGCAATGATTCGTGCGTGATATTCAATATTTGAAGATGATGCAATTTTGGATAATAACTGAGTGATATAAATTGGGCCACCAACCATATCTAATTCAGATGACTTTCTTAATTGCTCTGTCACGGTCAATAGATCAACCGGAAAATTCTGTTTACTTAGATCAATAACTGATTTATATATCTTTTGATGAGCTTCTTTATAAAACGACCCTGGCTTTAAAATATCAATAACAGTAAATATTGCATCCGGATCAATAAGGATCGCTCCTAACACGGCCTCCTCCATGTCATTTGCCTGGGGCGGAACTTTGCCAAAATCAGGATAGTTTAATATTTGTTTTTTATAATCCATTATATATCATTTATACTCACCTCTTTTTCGGCCTTATATGGAATGTTTTTTAAAATAGGTATAGTTTTATTTTTATACTTACCTTCTAATATTTTAAGAAAGTTAGTAGGGTTAAATATCCAATCAAGATCAGCCTTCCAAGCACGATCATTTTTGCCTGCAAGAAAGTCTGACTTACCGGCCTTTATTA
>JANXXP010000004.1 GCA_025350595.1 Bacteroidota bacterium | reverse complement strand
CAGAACATATCGTGAAGATGTTCTTGATATGCACATATTTGAGAATGTAAACCAGGTCAAAGAAAAGACGGAAGAATTTATGATTGATTATAACTACTACCATCCACATGATAGTTTAAGTAATTTAAGTCCAGTGCAATTATTAAAAACAAAATATCAGAAAAAAATGTCCACTTTTACTCTGTAGGAGAAAGGGGGTACTTACAGTGTCCAATATATCGTACTACCTGAACAGCTGTGGACCCGGACTTGGTTTTGACTTTTCTTACCGAAAACATACCGCAAAAGTAGGCGTTAGTGCGGTAAAACTATAAAAAACAGATCACTATATTGCTTATAATCTGATATTTAAAATTTGAATTTTTCGAAAAATGACAAAGCGTCAGAAGTCAGGAAAAGTCATTTTCTGATAACAGTACAAACCTTCTTCCACTTCTCTGTTTTGCCGTTATCATCATACAGAGTTATGAATAGAATATAGATTCCGGTACTTACAAGTTCACCATCACTTGCCGTTCCATCCCAGGTCAGAGTTGCTTCTGAGCCTGCAAACAGATTATCAGCAATCTTCTTCACATAATTTCCGGTTTCATCAAATACAGTAGCAGAAACTACATTCCCGCTTCCTTTCAGACTTAATCCAATTTCAAGAAAATCCTCAAAACCATCATTGTCAGGTGATATCTTTGTTGAAGAAAAAACAACTTTGCTAGACAAGGGCTGAAGTTCTGCCAGTATCGAATTAGGCGCTCCCGGAGTGCCCCATCCACAACTCTCCGACGCTGAATGCCAGTTCATGGCTTCTTCTGACTTATTTTGTGTTCCGGTTTTTTCAAGGGCCACACCTTCAAAAGAAGACAATAAAGAAAAGTGCATTTTTTCATTGTAAAGTACCTGATCAATTTTATCAAGTTCCCTGTTATAAAGAACCAGATGCCCTTTATCATCATTCATCGCAGGAAGAGATTCTGTTTCGAAAATAACTTTAGTATCCGATGAAAAATACCTGGCAATAGCTGCATTTTTGTCAATAGTTATTGCATAATATGTTCCGGGCATTATACACCTTTTTTCACCTGAAATCTGATATGTCTGGGAAGTATCTCCCAAAGCATCATTAACCAATACCAGCTGGAGACGCGAAGCATCGATTACTTTAGATGACGGATTGTAGAATTCTATATAGTCCTGATCACCAGGTAACGGATTAAATAAGAGCTCGTTAAACAGAATGTCTCCCGGACCCGATTTTTCAGTCAGACCGAAAGTAAAATCTCTTTGCTGAATTGTATTTCCGGCAAAATCTCTTAGATCTCCTGTAATATCGAGAGTGCAGACCTCTCCCGGAATAAGAGCATCCTGCACTTTTACCGAGAACACCCGAAACAAAGGATCAACAGGATATAAATCCAATACATCCTTACCTCCTATTCTGATAGTTTTAATCTTTTCATCAAGATCCAATACAGGCTCAGAAAACTTAACAATAATATTTATGCTATCCTCTGGAAATACATTCTCCACTCCGTAAAATGAGTTATCAGTATTACTTCCGGCAACAGAATTAACAAGGCCCGGAGTGCCTCCTTTTTTGGATAAAGAGACGGTCCAGTTCCTGTCAGTATTAAATGGATAATGAGTATCAATCATCTCAAACGACCATCCGCCACCGGCTTTTAATTCATCGCGATACCAGGCAGAGGAATATTCCACGCCATGAATAAAATTACCCGAACTATCTGAAAGACAAATAATCTTTCCATCATCAGTAAGTGAGGGAAATTGTTTTAATCCGATCACCTTGCCAAATTTCTTAAAGAGTGTCGTATCCTGAGTTGAACTGATTATTATTATGCCTGATGGTTGAATTGTCACGTCGGGAAAAGGAGTATTAGAAGCTTCTGATGAAAATCGCCAGTTTTTAAGATTAATTGAATATTCTGTCCTGTTGGTTATTTCAAGATATTCTTTCCCGGGAAGAGAGACCTCAGGCAAAGGATCAGCCATGATTTCTGAGATAATCACATCTCCCTGCTCTGCCCACACTACTGAAAATGGCACAGGGATGTTTTGTGTGCAATTACCTGAATTATCGCATAGTTTATTGATTACCAACTTATTAATTGATTTATTAATAAAAGCATTTGAAAATTCAATTCTGTAGTTGAGCGCATTTATCCTGACTACAGAAACTGCGTTGAATTGATCAGAATTTAATGAAAAGTTTTCCGGAACCATCAAATCAGCTGCAGGTTCTTCATTCAGAGTTATTTCCAATGAGCTCTTCCCTGATATTTTCCAACCTGAAATAACAGGAGCTTCATTATCCTCAAAGAAAATCCCTTCAATTTTCAGATCATCGAACCATAAAAGCCGGTCACAGGCAGATGAATAACGGTAATAGATCCCAAACCACGGTGCAACAAATATTTCATTGTCGGTTCCGGTTGACGTTCTGATGAGATTTCCGTTGATACGATACACCGATACGGTCCAGTTTCCTTCCTGTGATCTTTCAACAATAATTTTAGAGGCAACTGCTATCCCGATCTCTGTTTGCCAGTTCAGACGGCAGTTTATTACTTTTGTCAGAACATTTCCCTTTACTTTCCATAAACGAAGAGTATCATCATATCCGGTCAGGTTAACTCCAAGTGCAAATCCATTTGTCACTCCATCTGGTGACATTGTTACCGGATCGGCATTCGACAAAAGGAATACTGACCAATTGTTTGAGGATGAAGGATCATAACCATGCCTTACAAGAAAAGACCATTTGACTGAACCAAGTGTGGGATGCAGGTTTTTTATCGGAATTCCTATTTTATCAGTTCCGGCATTAGGGTTATCGAATATATGATGCAAAGAATACTTCCCCGAAATAGCTGATACCGAATCAGCTTTCCAGCGTCCCTGAGTACTTTGAATCCAGTTGTTAGCATTACCCGGTTCAAAATTTTCCACAATCTGGCCAAATGCCGCATAAGGCATTAAAAGTGCCAGCAAAATAACTTTTTTCATGCAGCGCGACGAATTGAAAAAAAAGCTAATTTTGATCGATTTTTATTCCAAAGTAAATTTAATTAATTACTTATTTAATTCCAAACAAATAATTATGAAAACAGCTGTTGTAGGAGCCACCGGAATGGTTGGCCGGACAATGATGAAAGTACTGGAGGAGAGAAATTTTCCTCTGTCACAAATGATACCTGCCGCTTCAGAACGGTCGGTTGGTAAAGAAGTTATTTTCAAGGGAAAGGCTGTTAAGGTTGTTAGTGTTATGGAAGCTGTTGAAGCTAAACCTGAATTTGCTATCTTCTCGGCAGGAGCATCAACATCAAGGGAATGGGCGCCGGTTTTTGCAAAAAACGGAACTGTGGTTATTGACAATTCCTCATACTGGAGAATGGAGAAAAACATTCCGTTAATCGTACCGGAAATCAATAGTCATGTCATTAAAAAGGGCGACAGGATAATTGCCAATCCAAACTGTTCAACAATTCAAATGGTTATGGCTCTGGCGCCGCTTCACAGAAAATTTAAGATTAAACGTCTGGTTGTTGCAACATATCAGTCAGTTACCGGTACAGGTGTGAAAGCAGTAGCACAAATGGAAAACGAAAGAGCCGGAATCAAAGGAGAGATGGCTTATGCTCATCGTATTGACATGAACTGCTTTCCTCACGGAGGCACATTTCAGCCCGACGGATATACAACAGAAGAGCAGAAACTTATAGATGAAACCCGTAAGATACTTGAAGATCAGTCTATCATGGTGACTGCAACAGTAGTAAGAATTCCTGTTGTCGGCGGACATTCAGAAGCTGTAAATATTGAGTTTGAGAATGATTTCAACTTAGATGATGTAAAGAAGCTTCTCTCTACTTTCCCTGGTGTTGTTGTATATGACAATCCTTCAGAGAACATTTATCCGATGCCAATTCATGCTCACAATAAAGATGAGGTTTTTGTAGGAAGAATAAGAAGAGACCTATCGAAGGAAAAGTGCCTGAATCTCTGGATTGTTTCGGATAATATCAGAAAAGGGGCGGCTACCAATGCAGTTCAGATTGCCGAGTACATGGCCGCAAACAAATTATATTAGACCACTCGTCTTTCAAGCTTCCTCCACGAACTTACCTCCCCGCCCCCTCCCTGCTTAGCAAAGAGGGAGAAAAGAAGGGGGTAAGTTCATGAGATAAAAGGATATTGGCTATAGCTGAGTTTATTCAAACAGATAATCATTAAAAGGATACCTCTTCACGTGTATCTTCTTAACCTCCTCATAAAGAATCTTCCTGAGTTCTTCCAGGTTTTCTTTAGTAACGGCAGATATAAAAACGGTTTTATTGTCCTGATGAGTTGCCATCCAGGTCTTTTTAAGTTCAGCCAGTGAGTAGTTTTCTTTCACTACGGGTGTAAGATCATCCTCATCTTTAGAAACATAGGTAAAGACATCTATTTTATTAAAAATTATTATTAACGGCTTATCAAACGATCCAAGTTCCCTGAGAGTTTCTTCGACGACCTTAATCTGTTCTTCAAAACCGGGATGAGAAATATCCACAATATGAACAAGCATGTCTGATTCCCTCACCTCATCAAGAGTTGATTTGAATGACTCAACCAGATCGTGAGGAAGTTTCCTTATAAACCCTACAGTATCAGAAAGAAGAAAAGGAAGATTCCCTATAACAACTTTACGCACTGTTGTATCGAGAGTTGCAAAAAGCTTGTTTTCTGCAAACACATCAGACTTGCTCAACATGTTCATTACAGTCGATTTCCCCACATTAGTATATCCTACGAGTGCCACCCTGATCATTTTTCCGCGGCTTTTACGCTGGGTTGACATCTGGATATCAATCTTTTTCAGTTGAGTCTTAAGAAATGAAATTCTGTCTCTTATAATTCTTCGGTCGGTCTCAATTTCCGTTTCTCCGGGTCCTCTTAACCCAATGCCTCCCCGTTGCCGTTCGAGGTGAGTCCACATACCGGTTAATCGTGGAAGAAGATACTGATACTGCGCCAGTTCCACCTGTGTACGAGCATGCGAGGTGCGGGCACGGTGAGCAAAGATGTCGAGAATAAGGTTAGTCCTGTCGAGAATGCGGCAGAGAAGTACTTTCTCGATATTTCTGATCTGGCTTGGTGTGAGCTCATCGTCGAATATTGCAAGATCGATATTATTCTCACTGACAAACAAAGCGATCTCCGTAATTTTACCAGAACCAACAAATGTCCTCGGATGTGGAACATCAATTTTCTGGACAAAGCGTCTCACCGGCTCTGCACCTGCTGTTTCAGTAAGAAATGAGAGTTCGTCAAGGAAATCTTCAACTTCACGCTCCTCCTGTCCTGACTTTATTATCCCTACCAGGATAGCCCTTTCGGGAACTTCTTTAGTCTCTATCATTTAATTAAAAAAAATTAACCGCAAAGATCGCAAAGAATTAATGCAAAGGTTGCTAAGAGCTAAAAAACATTATTTTAACTTTGCGTGCCCTGTGCCTACTTAGCGTCCTTTGCGGTTAAAAGAACTTTTTGATTCAAATTAATCCTTCGGACTTAAAATATCTCTATTAATAAATGAATCTCTTGTTATTGATAATGCCACCGTTTATCGCTTTCTTAAGTGACTCCGAACATCTCATAACCATTTCGATATCGGAAGGGAAAGGAACCTCTTTCGACCTGGTCCTTTCCAGTTGTTTGGCATTAAGGGCCTGAGTATCGCCTAGAGCACGCGAATAGACATTTTCAAAAGTTGACTGTGCCCCGATAGGATCTTTCTTAAGCACCTTATTAGGATTCATCTGCACCACTTCAATATCTCCATCAATACGACATGCTTTCGACTGAACCGTTTCAACGAGTGCGCACTGAAGGGTTTTATATTTCTTCAGCTTAATATCATTCCCAAGAGTATCTCTCATGACGTTTCCCTTTTTATCAAGAAGGTAGGTAAATCCATCTTCAACATCTCTTTTGATCACAGAATCTCTGTGTTCCTGATTATCAGGACTGACTGCAATGTTCTTAACGTTCACATTAACATAATAATCATACTGAACATTCGCATTCATGTTCTGGGTATGATATTCAACCCATTCCGAATTAAGAGCCGGCAGATCAAGCGCAAGAAGATCCTGTTCAAACTCCCTTGGAAACTTCAGGATTGAACTGTTTTGGACCGAAACAAATACCCTGCTCATACCCATTGATTTGGCATCCAGAATCTTGCTGTCAATTCCTTCATAATCACCAACATACTGTTTAGCCCTGATGAATTCTGCATAAGCCTGTCTGAAATTTTCTTTTATACCACTCTTCATCAGCTCAGAGCCATGAGCATAGTAAAAATCTGCTGCCTTGCGTTTTGCATTTACCATGTCAGGCATATAGTCAACATAAGGAAAATCTACAGATCTTCCGTTATTATTTAATGGAGTTACTGTTCTAACAAGTGACTGCCTGTCGCTCAGCGCTTTATAAACTATATATATCTCATCCCAGTTATTTGGACGTCCTTCCATTTTGAGGAAGCGCACTCTCTCGTTATCCTGCTCATTTGCAACAGTATATGCCTGGGTAAGAATATCTATCTGCTTCACATCTTTCGGATCTTTCCGTAACGACTTTACTGCTTTTGCAATAGCAGCATCATAGTTGCCTTTCTGAAGTTGTTTTTTTGAAGAACCGCATCCTGCAAGGATTATGGTTAAAATGAAAATTAAGGGTAGAATTCTTTTCATGAGACTGGTCTTAAAATATTTGGTTGATAAAGGTAAGAAAAACAATTAAATTAAAAATATTCCTAACTAACTCTTTATCTGACAATTAAATTTAAAACATAAAATTAAGGGGGATTGAAAATCTTACTCTGACTGGTTGACCTCTCTGCAGTCCGGGTGTCCATTTTGGCGATTCTGAGATAGCTTTTTCTGCTTCCCTGTCTAAAGATTCAAATACTCCTTTTACTATAGTTACATTACTAACCGAACCATCCTTTTCTACAATGAAGGTAAGAAATACTGTCCCTCTTATTTTTCTTTCGTAAGCATCCTGCGGATAGCGGGTTCTCTTTCCAACCCATTCCCGGAATTTAGTGAGGTCCCCACCTTTGAATGAAGGCATCACCTCAACCTGAAAAAATGGTTCATCCGTTTCTGTACCATCCTGTCCAGTAAGGTCATCGCCCTTTCCTGTGCCGTTAATAGCAGTAAGCTCATTAGTTGTCTGCTGGCCCAGCATCTCATCGACTGTTGCCAGGGACTTTTCAAGCGGAGGGAGGGTGTCAACAACCACCGGAGGTATATATTTAACTATCTCTTCAACATGGGTGGCACTGGGAGGAGGTGGAGGAGGCGGAACATACACCTGGTCTTCGGGAGGTATTAGGTTATCCAGCTGAAGCTTGACATACTTTATACCACCACGTGAAACGTGCTCGTTATGTTCAATAAGAATAAAAGGAATAATAACCAGGGAACAGACAACCAATGAAGCAGTAATAATTCCTCCAATTACAACCTTATTATACTTTTTACGAAGCTGGTATGCACCATAATCCCTGTTCCGCTTTTCAAAGAGCAGATCATCAAAATCGAGAGTATTTCTAAGATTATCGTACATTATTCCATTCTGCCCTTACCTGAACTATTTCATTTCATTTTAAACTTGAAGGAGTTGTTGATTATTGTCCACACTCTTTCCAAATGCCCGGCAAAATTACAAAATAGTGTCTTTTCGCCAAACTATCTGCTGATCGATTTACATTGTTTCATTATTTTCAATTTTTTATTACATTTGACACCTCAGCAAGGGGGTTTAGCTCAGTTGGCTAGAGCGTGTGGCTGGCAGCCACAAGGTCAGGGGTTCGACTCCCCTAATCTCCACCAAACAAAACCTCAATTAATTTGATCTTAAATTAATTGAGGTTGTTTTTTAAAGAGAAATTATCCTGTCCTTCTTTTAAAATCCTTATCAGCTTTCTGAAAATACTTATGAATTACCGGGAATTTATCAAAGAAAGAGACCATAAAAATACCGTGAGAATGAGCCCCTTATTTTTAGATGTTAAGTCAATCCCCGACTCAGTTTAAACATTCCATTAACAACAGAAGCCCTCCTCTATCTGCTAATACGACATAATATCCGATTAAAAGTTGTATCATTAGCAGATAATTGTTTTTAAATCAGAAACTTTCATCGACTCGGATATTAAATTACTTACTTAAAGGAAGAAATTTTGTATGTGTTTTTCAGCCGCAGCCAGTTTTTCAGGAGGAGTAATCATTTCGGCAATAGTTGTACACAGAAAAAATTCGGGTGATAATTCACCGGATAATTTTTCTAACAAATTTGAATCACTAAAGGGCTCACGGGGATTTTTCCTTACTAAGGAATCA
The DNA here is from genome assembly GCA_025350595.1 of Bacteroidota bacterium. Classification (GTDB taxonomy): domain Bacteria; phylum Bacteroidota; class Bacteroidia; order Bacteroidales; family VadinHA17; genus LD21. The sequence continues at coordinate 72 of JANXXP010000004.1, read as the reverse complement.
ACGACAACGCGAGGGCGCGGACGATTTTTATGAAAGAATTTCAAAATTCATTTAAGCTTTTCTCATGAAGGC
>JANXXP010000342.1 GCA_025350595.1 Bacteroidota bacterium | reverse complement strand
AATTAGTATATCCCAATCTGAATCAGGCCTGTAATCTCCTCTGGCTCTTGATCCAAACAAAAAAAAGCTTCTGCAAAGGGGTCCTTACCATGGATAACCATTGAAATATTATTTAAAAATGAATCTCGCTCCATCGCTTTTTAATTATTTAATCAAAGATATGGATTTTTACTATATCCTATAGAATGAGACGTAAGGAGTATTATTGTTTAATTCTTTTAACCACGGATTTCCATCGGTCGCCAAAGGCTTGCCGACGGCGATGCACGGATGACACGCAGAATACACAGATGAAATCCAAGCATATTTCACTTTTTCAATCTTACAATCATCAAAACCGTGTTATCGGTCTCTTTCAGACTATTTGCACAGGGCACAGAGCACAGAGCTCAGGCAAAGAGTTGTGAAAAATTAAATCCGTGTTAATCCGTGCAATCCGTGGTGAATAAAAAGCACAGAGCACAGAGCATAGGACACAAAGCTGTGAAAAATTAAATCCGTGTCAATCCGTGCAATCCGTGGTTAATTGATTTTTAAAATTCATGTATCTTTAATTCTATTCTCGCAAAAACTAAAAATATGGAATTACTTTACAAAGATCTAACCGGTAAAATCATTGATTGTGCCATCACTGTCCATAAATTATTGGGACCGGGGTTGCTGGAATCAGCTTATGAAGAATGCCTCTTATTTGAATTAAATGCTTGTGGATTGTCAACGATTAAACAGATTCCTATGCCCCTGATTTATAAAGGCAAAAAACTGGATTTAGGGTATCGAATTGATTTGCTGGTTGATGAAAAAGTCATCATCGAAGTCAAAGCGGTTGATGCTTTGAATCCTGTTCATTTAGCCCAGGTAATGACTTATCTTAAACTATCTGGTTGCAGAATTGGACTTTTAATCAATTTCAATGTACAATTCCTAAAGGAGGGGATCAGAAGAATTATTGTTTGATTTATTATTTTTAACCACGGATTTCACGGAGGACACGGAGAATACACAGATGAAATCCAAGCATATTTCACTTTTTCAAACTTACAATCATCAAAACGGGATTATCGGTATCTTTCAGGCTATTAGCCAATTTTTCAAGTTCTTTCTTCTTTTCTGGGTATTTAGGAGCAGATAACCACAATATTTACAACGAAGATTACATACATCCGTAACCTCAATGACAAGCTGTGATAAACTTACCAGGTTATTTTTTATATCCTTTCCTTTAATTTTTAAAAAATTCTCATTCATTGCAGGTTCTTTTTTATTTTAATTAATGCCAGAATCGTATTATCATCTTTATTAACGGTTTTCATTTGATTAAGCCAGAAAAGAGAAGGCACTCCTTTAATATTTTCTTTGTTTTGATTCAGATCTTTTAACACCTTTAAGGGTTCTATTCCTACAACAAGATAATCTGCCGAGTATATAAAAAAAACATACGATAGTTTCTGTTTACTTACAATGTCATCATAAATGTAAGAAGTATTGAACTTTTTGATTTCCCCGGTTTTAGAGTAATTGAGATAAATTGCATCAGGTTTTGTATCAGTCCAATGCTTTTGAAAAACAAACATACAGGATGAAAATGGAATGAGATGTACAAGCTGATAAGCTTTTGCCATATTTTCCCATCCTTTAAAATCACCTTTGCAAAATTCAATATTTTTGTCCCTAGGCAGTTTATCCTTCATATCGAGAATAAAAGCAGGCTCTTTTTTATCATCTGTTATATTCAAAACTGTATCGTTAATGTAGTCGTTAAAAAGTAAACCCGATGGGGTTTTCTGCAAGTAAGTCATAAAAGAAGGATCCCCAAATGAATAATAGTATCTGCCTTTAGTCACACCATACTCGACGACAATAGTATCAGGCGTGTGAAAGTTTTTGTTATATACTAATACTTTCCCCTCTTGTTTAAGATAACATGCCAGTTTCTGATCCGCGGTATAGGTGAAGAATACAGGTTCGTAATTTAGATGAATTTCATCACAATAAGTTCCGTCAAATGTATATCTGAGAAAAGACCTTCTTCCTGTAGAAGATATATATATAGTATCGTGAATCACTTCAAATTTATAGATAGTTCCATACTCTCCCGGTCCCTTTCCTTGTTTGCCTATTTTCCTTACAAACTTTCCATTTTGTTGAAACATTAATAAACCAGCACGAGGGCAATAAATAAGTATAACCGAATCATTCATCCATAATTGATTAATATTATATATAAATGATTCTCTAGTTGTTTCAAGAGGAATATAAATTACTGTATCAGCAAAATAAGAGGCTTTAAGTGTGTCTTCTCCAGATTCAGGGAAATGAAGTATCTGTGTAGCAATTTTATTATTGACATCACTGTTAATATCCGGATTTGCTTTTTTATTAGAGCATTTAACTAACAATAATGCAATTATCAATATTGAAAAAGGAATGATTTTTTTCATAATAACTCTTTTTGTGTATAATTTATATACCAAGTCATAACAAATATACAACGAATATATTAGTTGTACAACTATGAATTTAAGAGTTACAATTTGTTAGTCTTGATGCTGGATAACATCTAAATAATCGCAACCAGTAATTGCGCAGAGCACCAACCTTCACTTCGTTATGGTGGCCAAAGAAAGCTATGGTTGGCAAAGCAGGGTTCAGGGCTCATAGCACAGGGCCTGGGGCTCAGGGTTGTGAAAAATTAAATCCGTGTTAATCCGTGCAATCCGTGGTGAATAAAAGGCTCAGGGAAAAGGGCAAAGAGCACCAACCTCCGCAACCACCTTCACTTCGTTATGGTGGTCAAAGAAAGCTTCGGTTGGCAAAGCAGTGCACAGGGCATAGCAAAGATAAAAGACAACCACCTCCGCTACTACCTTCACTTCGTTATGGTGGCCAAAGAAAGCTATGGTGGTCAAAGAAAGGAAAAAGTTGAGGAGCTATGCGACGAAATCCCGCTTCGGCGGGGACAAAAGTAAAGAAGATCACGAAACAAGAAATGCGAAGCTAAAAAGCTTATGAAACAGGGCTCAGGACACAGGGTGGAGAAAAATTAAATCCGTGTTAATCCGTGCATCGCCGTCGGCAAGCCTTTGGCGGCCGATGGCAATCCGTGGTTAACATTAACTTATCTCTTTATTGGGCCGGACTGATTTTAATTTCCTGTCCGAATTTAAGAATCTCGCTAACAATTGGATTTGACAGATCAAATTCACTTTCCCGGAACGGATGTGGTTCAATACGGCT
>JANXXP010000322.1 GCA_025350595.1 Bacteroidota bacterium | reverse complement strand
AGCAATGCAAGAATTCCATCAGTCATAATTTCAATTTTTTTTGTTAATGTTTTACGAATAATATTTAAAAGGTCAATCAACCGGGAAATTGAAAATTATCAGACAATTAAGCAAATTTATTTAATATAACATATTCCCCATGTCAGGTTCAGATGCAGGTAATAAAAAATCGCCGGAAATGAAAAGATACTTATTCTTCCAAATCCGGCCAGCAGATTACTTGAAATTATGAATCTGTTTTTAAAGTACTGACCTGATCTACAAGGTAAACTATCGATTTATAAGTTATTCCTGAATGAAGACTCAACCCGATCAGTTCGCTCAACCCGTGTCTGTTAAGTTCAGGATAAGTGAACCCCGGTCACCGACAAAGCCGCCGCAATTTGTGTCTGGTATTATTATCCCTTTTAACAAATCTATGTCAGTCATGCCAGCTTTCCAGTAAGAGCCATTGGCCACCTGCTTTGCCTGCTACATAGCAGAATGCCGTGTCCTGGTCGGGGAAAGATGTTCCGGGCCATACGAGTTGAGCGGCATAAACCTGAATTGCAGCAAGTACACCTGTGATAATGCAAACCAGGACAGAAGCAATCAGGATATTTCCCCTGGGATTGTGTACCTCTTCAGACAATGTTGAAATACCATCGAAACCAATATGGGTAAGTACCGCCAATGATGCACATGAAGAAACAGCAGAAGGCATCCATACTCGTAAGTGGACACGGAAAACCTACCACTTCACCTGCTCCTGTCAGTCAAGTGAGTTTAATAGATTCACTGCAACTATTTTTCACTTTGCAATGATTTTAAAATGATTAGCCGAAAACCCTTTTATATGGTTGAAGGCTAAAACTTGGAATTAAGACATAATATACAAAATATTGAATACCAATAATATGTTGTATATTTGACTTAGAGCTATTGTTTTTCAGGTATTAAGAAAGGAAAGTAGTAACTCATGTTTTCTTTGGTCAGTCTTGTACCGTATCCGGAATCCTGAAATGCTTCACAATACTTTATTTTAGTCCCTTTCTCATTCCCATACAGTTCAATCAGTTTATCCCGGTATGGAGTAGCGCTGCTTGACTCATCTTTTACTGTTTTTCCCAGCCAGACCCTCCGATCTGTATCCGATACAGGAACCTGATTAAGTGTTCCCGTGTTAAAGGGTAACCATTCGTACATCTGAGACTTGTGCTGATGAAGCATATCCATTTTCTTTTCAATAACATCATCAATGTCGATGCAAACATCAGCTTTAAAAGGTTCGGGATGAGTAAACTCATCACTCATAAAGAGGAATACCGGATTCTTCTCAAGGAAAGGAACCGATGGTAGTATTTTTGGTACCGTCACCATATAGGCGGCATCTAGCACCAGAACACCCGTATATCTGTGATCAGGATGATAATCATAGGGTCGATGAAAGACAACAATATCCGCCTTTTGCTCCCTGATGATCTTTATAACCTGCAACCGGTTCTCGTATGTTGGCATCAACTGTCCGTCATGATTGTCCAATGTTATATACCTTATTCCAATGACTTCTCCAGATTTACGGGCTTCCTCGCGACGTATTTTTGCCAGTTCTCTAGCTTTAATTGTCTGATGGCCGGCATCACCATTTGTAAGAGAAACCATCAGAACATCATAACCCATCTGTACCCATTTGTAAGCTGTTCCCCCGACTTTATAATCAGCATCATCAGGATGAGCTCCTATTATAACAACATGCAGTTTCTGTTCCTGCTTGTCTTGGGCACTGGCATAAATGATAGTCATTAGCGCAAACAATAATAATAAAAAACATCTTTTCGCATCACGAGTCAGTCTAGCTATTTTTAAAGAATTTCTACGAATATTTTTCATTTTGTAATGGTTTTTAATTGAATGGTTTTAAATGTCATGGCCGATTATAAAAGGAACTAATTAGTTACCCGGATTTTAATGTTTCTGAACTGAGTTAAACCGCCATGATCCTGAAGTCCAATATAGCCATCCTTTGCTATACCATAATAGGGACAATCTTTCCATTTACCGCTATTTTTGTGTTGAAACCAGTCTTGGGTCCAAAGTTCGTAATCAACAACTTTTACACCATTTAGCCAATGTTCAACATGGGGGCCTTTAACTATAATCCGCGTCTCATTCCACTGATCTAACGGTTTTACTTTAGCCCCAGTTGGTGCATCCATTGCGTAATTTGCACCAGTAAACTGAGTGCTCAATGTATTATATTTGGGATTTGCATCATTTACATCATCTGTCAATTGGTATTCAGGCCCTGATTCATAAATCGCATTGATGCTGTCCAACTCCTGAACATGATAAAAAACTCCGCTGTTACTTAAGGAATCTATTTTCCATTCAAGACATAGCTCAAAATCTTTAAATTTCTCTTCTCTGATTATATCTCCACCATGATCACTGCCCGTTCCTGAGTTATATAAAACACCGTCAACAACTTTCCAACCTTTTATTTCACCACCTTTGAAAAATCTCCAGCCGTTTGTGGTTTGGCCATCAAAGAGCAATTTCCATCCATTTTGTTCTTCCGCTTTAGTTAATGTATTGTTTTGTTGTACATTGTTTTGACAGGAAATTCCGGTCAAAAGAATACATGATAAAATAATGTTTGCTAGTTTCATAATAAGATAAAATTAAATTTTAAAAGTCATATACAGCAATTAGTTTATAATCTGTAACCTGGATTAAACAATTTAATATGCAGGTATATCTGGTAATGACCAGCCTTTCCGGTAATTATGTTTAATCATTTCAGTTGCAAACTGTTTTGCATTCATCGGATCAGTCCATTTTCTGTCGAAACGTGGATCGCCATCAGTAATAGTGAAATTATCTGAAACACAAATTTTTAAAGTGTCATTATCACCGATATTTGTGAATTCCATATTCTCACCATTCCATTCGAGTTCTTTGTTCAGACCCTGAAGTCTGACAGCAAGAACACCCATAACAACCATCTCGTTAAATGGTCCGGCTTCTGCAAAATCAGATTTAGTCGGAACTCTGGTTTCGGGGCTCTCTTTACATGCGCGTACCCAGTCCATTTCATGCATTTCACCTTCAACCCTTCGTTCAGTTTTTGGCACAACAGGTACACGGCCGGATAATAACCATGGAGCATCACCAGCGACACCGCAAATAAGGGTATCTTTCGAACCATGGAATATTACGCCCCCCCCTTCATTATTCATGTCTTTTCCGGCCGGCCATCCTGTTGGTTTAGCAGGTTGTAATCCACCATCATACCAGATTACTTCAACTTCGGGGTATTTTATCTTTGAATTCTTGGGAGCAATCCTTTCGGGATAGGTTAGTTTCACCATTTGTGCATTTGGTGCACAGTCTGTTAATAAAAGAGTGGAACTACCCTGAGCTTTGATCGGGTATAGCAATTTCAGACCTTTGAACACCGGATGGAGAATATGGCAAGCCATATCACCAAGAGCACCGGTACCAAAATCCCACCAGCCTCTCCAGTTCCATGGAGTATAAATGCTATTGTAAGGACGCATTGGAGCCGGACCTATAAACAGATCCCAGTTAAGAGTATCGGGAACCCATTCGCCTTTTGTCGGACGGTTTAATCCCTGCGGCCATATAGGACGGTCGGTAAAAGCTTCCACTTTCCTTATTTCACCGATCTCTCCATTCTGTATCCACTCTGTGGTAAGATTAACACCTTCACCTGATGCACCCTGGTTACCCATCTGTGTTGCGACCTTATGTTTTTCAGCCAGTTTGGTCAACAACCTTGATTCGTATACTGAATGTGTTAGTGGTTTTTGCACGTAAGCATGTTTGCCCATCACAATGGCTGTTGAGGCAGCGATGCAATGAGAATGGTCAGCGGTTGCAACAATAACTGCATCAATTGATTTACCCATTTCATCATACATCTTTCGCCAATCCCAAAAAGGTTTGGCATTTGGGTTTGCAGCAAATACCTTTTTTGCATATCCCCAGTCAACATCGCACAGCGCGACAATATTCTCAGTTCCGGAAACAGCTTGCAGGTTTGAATTACCCATACCACCAATACCAATAACGGCAATATTCAGCTTGTCGCTGGGAGCCCTGTGGCCAAAGCCGCTTATAACTGAGCCCGGAAGTATAGTCAGACCTGCGGCAACAACTCCGGTAGATTCAATAAATGTTCGTCGTGTTATGTATTTTGAATTCGCGTTCATTGGTAGTTAAATTTAATATTGATCCATAAAATTAAGTCCGTCATTTCAACTATTTGTTCCTTTCAATGAAAAACCCACATGTTTTTGTTTATTAAATTGTCTTATTCTTCTGCACATGTGGGTTTCATTTATAAATAAATCTTTTAAAATGGAGATTTATCACATTTCTTCCTAAAAATCTAGTAACCAGGGTTTTGAATAAGCTTATTATTTGCATCCATTGCTGTAGTAGGAATTGGAAACAACAAGCATTTTTCAGGCGTAACCCCTCTCCATCCAGGAATTGCATCCAGATATGTTCCAAAGCGGATCATGTCCTGACGGCAAGTCATTTCCCAGGCAAATTCAAACCTTCTTTCTTTATATATATCATCAAGGGTTACATTTGATAATAATTTTGCCGGATTTTCAAATGCTCTTTTCCTGATCTCGTTTACCAAAAGGGTAGCTTCTGCATTATCGGCGTTATTGCGAACTAAGGCCTCAGCCTTCATTAAATATATATCAGCAAGCCGAAAGATGGCAAAATCATTCTCAGAATTGCCACTTAAACCTTTTTCAAATTCCCATTTCAAAATTCGTGCACCTTCTTCCTGCTCAACCTGGCCCCAGCCGTCTGCATCTATACCATATTTCATTGTAATGTCTACCGTGTGTATCAATGGCCTTCCGTGAGCTGTAATTAGAACCTTGCCGGTTGCAGGATCAATCATTGGACCTGTGAGAAATGACCATGCAAGACGTTTATCATCCTGATCGTAGGCTTTAACATAATCGGGCATTGCACAAACCATATTCCATCCACTAATATTCAAACCCAAAGCAATTGGATCAAGATAATGCAAGGTCATTTCTGCCACAAAATTTCCTCTATCAGCAGTACTGAAAACAACTGGGAAGATAATCTCTTTGGAAACTTCATTGTGAACAGCGAAGTTAATTTTCCAGTTCGGTTCCAGAATGTAATTCAGGCTCATTACAGTATCACAAGCATTGATGCACTCTTTCCACTTTGGACCGCCATCGGGATTCCAAATTATTGCATTCAGGTACATTTTAGCAAGTAATGTAAAAACAAAACCTTTTGTAGCCTTGCCATAACTTTCGCTTGTAACATCACTTCTGACTTTATCCTTTATTTCATTTAATTCCGAAAGGACAAAGTCATACACTTGTTTTCTTGTTTTTGTTTCGGGGAGGGTCAAATCTTTAAAGTCTGTAACAATCGGCACATTACCGTAATAATCGAGAAGCATATAGTACCAATATGCCCTGACAGCTCTTATTTCTGCAAGTGTCTGTTCCTTGTTCGAGATATTGCTTTCGTTTACGATACTATATATCATATTACAAGTCCCAATATTTCTAAATGACATTTCAAAAGCTACTCCTATATAAGATTGGGGAGTCCAAGTATGCTGGGTCATTTCCTTGCCCCAGCCTCCTTCCCATCCATCGCCTCCTTTACGTGTTGGGTTAATCGCCATATCTGATGTGAACTCGCTAAGTGAAAAATAATAATCATTAGTATTCCATACATCCTTAAGCGTTCTATATATAGGTCCAACCAATGCATTGATTTCTTTTGTATTACTGCCAAATTTATCTACAGGTATCTTATCATAGATTTTTTCATCGAGCTTTGTGCAGCTATTGGACATTCCCAATGTAACTAAGACAGCTCCTAGCAAAAATATTTTAATATTTTTCATAATTTGTAAATTTTAATATTTAGAAAGCCAAACTTACTCCTAACGAGAATGTCGTTGATTTAGGATAGTAATTCCTTCCTTCAACGCCTGGCGCTAGCCCTGACATATCCACTTCCGGATCAAGTCCTTTATATTTGGTAATTGTAAAAAGATTCTGTCCGGTAAAATAAACCCTGAATTTTTCAATGCCCCATGACCCTTTTGTATTTAAATTATATGCAATGGTGGCGTTATCAAGGCGCAAAAACGAACCCTTTTCAATATAAAAACTATTCATTTTAGGATTTTCGGTCAAACCAAGGGTAAGAGCTTCCTTGAGTACATTAGCTCCAGGCAGCCATTGAGTGGTTGCGTAAGCCATTCTGGAGTAATTCAAAAGATCGTTTCCATAAACCCCTCGAAGGAAGAAGTTAATGTCCCACTTTTTATAAGTGATAGTATTAGAAATGCCATATGTCAGCTTTGGTTGAGCGCAACCGATATATGTACGATCTTCAACAGTTAAACCAGGTTTCCCGTCAATCATGTCGTCCAAAATATATTTTCCTGTCTCATCCAAGCCAGTACAGAGCCATCCATAAAAAGTCCCTACCGCTTTACCTTCTTCGATTATAGAGGTTGTATTAACGGAACCTCCACGGATAAAGATGTCTCCTGTTTTAATAGATGTTGTTTGAAACTCATCATTTGAAAGTTTGGTGATTTTATTATTATTATGGGCAAAATTGAATGAAACGTTCCAGCGAAAATTATCTTTTCGGATAACATCAGCATTTATCATTACTTCGATCCCTTTATTAGACATTGTGCCCACATTGGCAATCATTGTAGGAATAAAGTAAGGAGGAATGGGGACATCATATGTATACAATAAGTCTGTTGTGTTTTTGTCATAATAATCAATTGTTCCATTCACGCGATTTTTAAATAAACTATAATCAAAACCGATATTAAACATGGCTGTTTGCTCCCATTTAAGGTTTGAATTGGCATTTTGACCAATTTTATAAGATTGGAACCATTTCCCATTATCATAGTATTGCCCTGAAGCGCCGTAAAGCGTTAATGATTGATATGGAGCTATATTATCCTGATTACCTGACACTCCATAGGAAGCTCTAAGTTTCAGATCATCGAGAAAGATTATATCTTTTAAAAAAGACTCTTCTTTCAATCTCCATGCAAAAGAAACGGAGGGGAAATTAGCCCATTTATGATTTACCCCAAATTTTGAAGAACCGTCACGACGAAAAGACGCCATAAAGATATATTTATCATTAAGCATATAATTAATTCTTCCGAAGAAAGAGATTAATTTATACATATTTGCGCCGGACCAAACATCACTTGGTCGTAAGTTCTCTCCTGAGCCAAGATCATTGTATTCAAGAAGATTAGTCGTAAACTGACGATTTGAAGCGCCCATATTTTGATAGGAATTGTCCTCATACGAATACCCACCCAAAAGGTTAAGATTATGAACTCCAAAAATCCTTTTGTAGTTAAGAGTAGCTTCCAACAATTCCTTATCTGCAGTCCACGACTCTCGTCTTGCATTCCCCCCATCGTTTCTGCCTCGTTCTGTTTGTGAGTCGTTAAATTCACCATAATCATTAGATGTACGTTGTTTCAATAAATTCAACCCTGCCACAAATCCATTTACGATTTCAAAATCGGCTTTTATGTTTCCATAATATAAACCATTCTTGTTTAAATGTCGATTGTATGTAATATTACGTAGAGGGTTGCCTTGATCGTACTCCATGGAGTCGAACCATGTTCCATCTTCATTTTTAACAGGCACAACAGGAATCATATTGTAGGCCAGTATAAAGTTTCGCGTGTCTGTGGGGGAATAATTATTTTCGGTGATAGCACCAGTGAACGTAAGGTTAAGCTTTTCCTGCAATGCTTTTTGACTAAATGTCATCCTTGCATTATACCTTTCCATATAGTTATCTTTAACAACTCCCTGTTTGTTTAAATAAGAAATAGATCCCCGGTAATTGCTGTTTTTGCCACCACCTGACAAAGAGAGACTATGGTTCTGTGTTATACCTGTCCTCAAAATTTCCTTAAACCAGTTAGTATTGGCACCTTTATCGATTCCCTCTGTGTTGATATTATTTTTTTGTGTGTAATCGCGCCATGCTGCTGCGTCTAATACATCTGGAATATTCGAAACATTATCTACTGCTGTATAGCCTTCATACTCTACAACGGGTTTGTCTTTTTTACCTTTCTTGGTTGTGATCAAAATAACCCCACTGGCAGATCTGGAACCATAAATAGCTGCTGCTGATGCATCCTTAAGTACAGTAATGGATTCAATGTCTTGAGGGGCAATAGAACTCAGAGTCATACCTGGTATTCCATCTACGACAACAAAAGGCTCACTTCCGCCTGTAAGTGATGACATTCCCCTTAACCGGATAGTACTACCTTGTGTAACATCACCGCTACCAGAAGTAATAACAAGACCTGATACTTTCCCTACAAGCAGGTCTGAAGCATCGCGTGTAACTCCTTTATTAAAATCTTTTACAGCAACGTTTACGACAGATCCGGAAATTTCTTTTTTTGATTGAGTACCGTATCCGACAACTACAACTTCACTTAATTGTGCAACATCAGATGCCATGAAAACATTAAGAGTATTTTGTCCACTTAACGCAATCTCCTGGGTAACATAACCGATAAAAGAAAATTGCAGAATTGATGATGCATTGGGTACAATTAAGGCATAACCACCATTTATATCAGTAATTGCACCGATAGTTGTTCCCCTTATTAATACATTTACTCCAGGCATTGCGTCACCTGTAAGAGCATCTTTTATTGTACCCGATAATTTTGTCTGCTGTTGATCAATAATCGATGCAATAGCAATTGCATCACTATTGCCAAGAGGTTCAGTGGTTAACAG
>JANXXP010000308.1 GCA_025350595.1 Bacteroidota bacterium | reverse complement strand
CCGCTTCGGGATGTGATGAACGGCGTGCCATCTCTTCGAGATTTTCGGTTTTCCTGGGTTTGCAGGAAAATATCAGAACTGTGAACAATAGCAATGCAAAAGGATATCTGACTTTCATGATTACAGACTTATATAGCAGTTTACACTAATAGCTTCTAAATTTAAATTTTTATTTTAACAAAAGAGAATTTATTTGACTAAATGTTTCGTTGAATTCCATTACCCCCTGAATTCCCCAAGCTTTTTCCAGCCTTTTTGTGTTCCTCTCTTTATACCCCCTGAATCCCCCAAATGGGGGACTTTAAAACCGTATTAGCCCCCCTGCCTACCGGCAGGCAGGCAATTAGGGGGTTTGGGGCTTGGTTACCTAATTCTTTATTATACTTCTTATAGGATTTATAAATCTGTTAAGAAGCCTGATGTCTTTAGTTACAATATCTCCCGTTCCATCCATTTGGTGAAGCTTCCCTGCCTGCGAGGATCATATCCCTCATATAACTCACCATAACCGCAATATTTACATTTTAAATTATGAATCCGTTAACTTCAAAAACAATTCTGTCAAGATTTGATAATTGTTGCTTGATAATATTATCATCTAATACATATTCAAGTTTTTTCAATTTCTTTAGATCAGCAACTTTCATTAACTCATTTATAACCGAATAGCCTGCCATATATTTTTCCATTTTTTACTTTTTAATTATTTCAAATGTGTGGTTTTAAATAGACTATTTTCAAAACAGGATTATCACCGATTTCAAGATTTTTCAGAAAACTTTTTAGCTTATCTTTCCGCTCTGGGTAAACCGCAATTGAGTTTGACAATAAATCCTCATCATGATTTTTTTTAAACTTAAAAGCATCATCATAGTCTATCCATATATTCCCAGCCTTGTTTGTCCACTTTGGATAATACTTAACTCCTCCATCAATATCATTGATAAAACCAAAGTTTTCTTCCCCATTTGCCAACATGCTTCTTGTATTACCCGTTTTTTTATCATATTCGAATAGAAAATATTTATCCAAATCCTTTAATCCAAAATAGGCTTTATCAGATATTTCAAGAAATTTACCGGTTTTTTCAACCTTTTTACTCGGTTCTGCTTGGATATAATATAGTTCTTCAAAAGAATGTCGATGCGGTATTTTGCCCCAGTTAAGAATAAATCCTGGAATTATTGTATCCTTATTTATTTTATATACAGTATCAATGTGGTTTAACACAACATCATAATTATAAAAAGTGTAACTCGGAGGAGAAATTCCCAGCCTGTAAAAATTGACCTCTGAAGGAACGTTTTTTGCAGGATGTTCAATTATGTGAATTTTGTTTCCGTTTATGTCAAACAGTCCACATAGAATTAAATCTTCGATGGATTTTTCTACCATAAAAATATAATAAAACGTGTACATAAATATTGAGTCAGAAAAACATTCAAATTCCCAAATATTATCTGATTTCTTTAAGGATATATTTCCAATAAATTTACCTGAATTACTATACGTAATGTAATCATGCATATAATTTCTCTTGACATAAATTCTATCAGCAGATGGATTAGTAGCGAATGGGCTTCCTGGCATATATTCTTCAGGTCCCCTCCCAATTTTACCAATTGTATTAAGAAACTTCCCAGACAAGTCGAAGCGATAGATCTGTCCTCGAAAATTTATATAAAATTCACTATCTGTCATTTGCAACCAAGGAAAATCGCTGATAATAACTTCTTTATCTTTGGATAGAATAATATACTTTATACTATCAGCTATTGAACTAAGTTTTATTATAGCTGGAGAAGTAAATCCTTTATCTATATCAATTGCATGAGGATAAGGTTTTGTAATGATATTTTTTGAATTTTTTGTCTCATTATGTTCCCAGCAAGCGCTGCAGATAAATAGAATAATTAAAGATGTTTTGATTATTTTCATATTTAGCTTTTTAAAGGTGAGGACAAAAATTTACTTTTCCTCACCTAAATATTTAAAGATTATTATACCCAATCAACAATAATTTGGTATGGATCACCCCAATTAGCACATTGTGTATTACCTCCTCCAATGGAGCTTCCGTAACCAGCATAGTAATTAGCTACATAATTTTGATTCCCATAAGCGCATCCACAACATTGAATAAATCCTCCTCTGAGTTGGGTTTTTTCTCTTTCTTTAAGTCACTTACCTCCTTTTTTAAGGAAAGGTACGACAAAAATCTAACCGGTAAAATCATTGATTAATTCTTTTAACCACGGATTTCACGGAGACACGGAGAAAACACAGGTGAAATCCAAGCAAAATTCACTTTTTCAATCTCTCTGATCTTTTGAATCTATATTTGATATAATCATCCTGATTCTCAAGTTTCATAGCCGTATTCCTTCTTTTTTAATATTATTATAAAGTGGAGAATATATCAATGTTTTTTGCCAATAATCTTTTGAGTAGATAAAGGTTGAGATAATTTGTCCTGACTCAATTTCCAGATTATAAAGATCGTTCCTGAATTTATCATCAATTTCGTTAGTAACCTTCAGATTATCAATGAGAATTAGTATATCCCAATCTGAATCAGGCCTGTAATCTCCTCTGGCTCTTGATCCAAACAAAAAAGCTTCTGCAAATGGGTCCTTACCATGGATAACCATTGAAATATTATTTAAAAATGAATCTCGCTCCATCGCTTTTCAATTATTTAATCAAAGGTATGAATTTTTACTTTATCCTATAGAATGAGACGTTAAGCAGTATTATTGATTAATTCATTTAACCACGGATTGCACGGAGAATACACAGATGAAATCCAAGCAAATTTCACTTTTTCAATCTTACAATCATCAAAACCGTGTTATCGGTCTCTTTCAGACTATTTGTACAGGGCACAGAGCACAGAGCTCAGGCAAAGAGTTGTGAAAAATTAAATCCGTGTTAATCCGTG
>JANXXP010000303.1 GCA_025350595.1 Bacteroidota bacterium | reverse complement strand
AATTATATTAACGGTTCTTCTTTTCAATCCGGGAGAAAGTTTTGTTTTAGGGATACAAGATAATAAACTGTAATGATTTCTAATTATTGCGTTGATAATTTGACGCCGGTATAAATGCTTGCAACGCCACCTGTTAATTTTACCTGTTTGGTTTTGTCGAATCCAGCAAGTTTAAGTAAATTAAGAAACTCCTCATTATCAGGAAATTTCATTACCGACTCTGGTAAATAACTGTAAGCTGCTTTATTTTTAGAAAAAGTCTTTCCAAAAAAAGGAAGAATATTCAAAAAATAGAAATTATAAACCGGACGAAAAGGAAAACCTGAAGGCTTTGAAAATTCCAGGACCATTATCATCCCGTCATCCCTTATCACTCTTTTCATTTCTGAAAGTCCCTTCAAAGGATCGGAAAAGTTTCTCACCCCAAAAGCCACCATTGCCACATCAAAAACAGAATCACCAAACGGAATATTCTCTGAATCTGCATGCAATAATTCAATTTTATCAGTTAGTTCTTTTTTGATAAGTTTTTCTTTACCAATTTCCAGCATATTCAGCGAAATATCAATTCCGGTAACTTTAGCCGGATTGAGCTTCAAAGATGCAATAGCAAGATCACCGGTACCTGTAGCAACATCAAGAATATTAGGATTTTTATATGATTGCGATATTATTTTGATTGCCCTGCGTCTCCAGAGTTTGTCTATCCCAAAGGATAAAAAATGATTGAGAAAATCGTACCTCCATGCTATCGAATCGAACATCGACTCAACAACTTCCCTTTTACTGCCTTTCAAATTCTCCTCTTGCGTTTCCATTTAAAGATTAAAGTGCAAAGATAAGATTATTTTGAACTCTTCCTGGCCCATAAAACTCAAGGAGCTTATTCATAAGTTGTGTTAAATAAATTTCTATTTTTACATAAAATAAAACTCCTTATAAAATGAATAAAACAATAATGATAACTGGCGCAACAGCAGGTTTTGGAAAAGCTATCGCTGTCAGGTTTGCAAAAAATGGCTTTAACATCATAATTACAGGCAGGAGAAAAGAAAGACTAAATGATTTGGAAAAGGAGCTTTTATCTTTTGGGAAAATTAAAGTGCTATCTCTGAATTTTGATGTCAGGAAACAAAAAGATGTTGCGTCTGTTATAGAAAATCTTCCGGCTGAATGGAAAAATATTGATATCCTGATTAATAACGCTGGACTTGCTGTAGGCCTTTCTCATATCGATGATGGAGTTATCGATGACTGGGACCGGATGATTGATACAAATGTAAAAGGTCTTCTGTATGTTACCCGTGCAGTTTCCCCATTAATGGTTAAGAGAAATTCGGGACATATTTTTAATATCGCTTCTATTGCAGGTAAAGAAAACTACGAGAACGGCAACGTATATTGTGCTACTAAATCAGCAGTTGATTCACTGTCAAGATCCATGCGAATTGATCTGCTGAAACACAATATTAAGGTAACAAACATTGCCCCGGGAATGGCAATCACTGAATTTTCAATTGTAAGATTCAAAGGGGATGAACATAAAGCTGATGCAGTATACAAAGGATTTGATGCCTTAACTGCTGACGATATAGCTGATGTTATTTACTATTGTGCCTCTCTTCCAGCTCACGTTTGCATAAATGACCTGATAATAACACCAACTCAACAGGCTGGGGTAAATCATAGTTTCAGAAGAACCTAGCGAAAAGACAATGCTCCTTCGACAAGGCTAGAGAGGACAAAGAAAGTCACAAGACAAAAATTAAGACTAATTAGCAAACTTAGTCCCCCCTGGGGGGGAGTTGGGAGGTCATTCCTCCATAAACCCCTGATCTTTCAATACTTTCAGAAGTACATTTGAGAAGTAAACATTATCAGCTTTTTTATACCTGACATCTGTAAAGACCTGGGCAAGAGACTCACAGTTGTGAGTCTTTACATTATTTTCTTCTACAAATTTCTTTGAATCCTCGCGGTTTTCTTTTTCACTATAAAAAAGATCAATATCCTCACTTGTGTAATCCTTGTAAGTCTCATGATGGATTATTGCATCAACCGGCAGTCTGTCAACCTGTACAGGATATTCATCAGGCCAACCTAATGTTACTGTGGTTACCGGAACAACTCCTTTCGGAAGATTCAATACTTCAATGATTTTATGAGCGTTATAAGTAGTTGTACCCAGATAACATATACCCAGGCCTTTAGCTTCAGCAGCAATACAAAATGTTTGGGCAACCAGCAATGCGTCGATAGCTGCAGTAAAAAATGAAAGAAAATTATCATAGCCTGGCTCTGCCTTCCTTAATCTACACCATTTATTAAATCTGTTAAAATCGGCACAGAATGTCAAAACAACCGGAGCCTCTGTAATCATCCTCTGATTAAAGTGCAAGGGTGCCAATGCTTTCTTCTTCTCATTGTCCCTGTTAATAATGATACTATATACCTGCATATTCCCTGTTGTTGAAGCTCTGCATCCCATCATCAGCATCTCATTCAGCAGCTTATTATCAACAGGTTTTGCAGAATATTTTCGTATTGTCCTGCGATTCAGTAGAATATCTGAAAAATCTCCCATTTTTAGATGTTATATAATATCATACAAAGTAAAGAAATTCCCATAAAATCTGAAGATTGAATGAAAAGGAATTTCTTATCTTAGCATGTATCTAAAAAATTAACCTCTCAAAATATAATGCCATGAAAAATAGTTTTCTACTCACATTTATCCTCGGTTTAATTTTATGTACAACCTCAGGACAGGCTCAAAAGAAAAAAGAGGCTGCTAAGGAACCCGAGAAGAAAGAAACAGGACTAAGTTCTTCTACCTTTGGAGGATTATCATTCAGAAGTATTGGTCCGGCATGGGCCTCCGGCAGAATATCTGATTTTGCAGTTAACCCAAACGATCATTCTGAAATTTATGTTGGTGTCGGAGCAGGAAACATTTGGAAAACAACAAACAACGGAACAAGCTGGACTCCAATTTTCGACAAGTACGGAGCATATGCTATTGGTTGTCTAAAAATGGATCCTGAGAACCCATCAGTAATATGGGCCGGAACAGGCGAGAATACCCATCAGCGCCAGCTGGGTTACGGAGATGGAATTTATAAGTCGGAAGACGGAGGCGCAAGCTGGAAAAACATGGGACTGAAGGAATCGAGACAAATTGGAATGATTGCAATTGATCCAAGGAATACCGATGTAGTTTATGTCGCTGCTGAAGGCTCAATTTGGGGACCAGGAGGTGAACGCGGACTTTACAAAACAACCGATGGGGGCAAAACATGGAACAAATCTCTGGATGTAAGTGAAAACACAGGTATTAATAATGTTGTTCTCGATCCACGAAATCCTGATGTCCTGTATGCTACTTCAGAACAAAGAAGAAGGCATGTATTCACAAAAATTGGTGGAGGACCAGAGTCAGCAGTCTACAAATCAAAAGATGCAGGGAAAACATGGAACAAAATTATGAATGGACTTCCTTCCGGCAATATTGGAGGCATGGGTATAGCTATTTCACCAGTAAATCCTGACGTCCTTTATATTATAATGGAAGCTGCAGGAGAATCAGGTGGTTTCTACAAAACAGTTAACAGAGGCGCATCCTGGGAAAAAATGAACTCATATGCATCCAGTGGACAGTATTACAATGAGATATACTGCGATCCAAAAGACGTTGATAAAGTTTACAGCATGGAAACTGTGTCAAAAGTAACACTCGATGGCGGCAAAACATGGAATTCAGTAGGTAATAACGGTCGTCACGTTGATGATCATGCACTATGGATAGATCCTTCTGACACAAAACATCTGTATATCGGAGGCGATGGAGGTATCTATGAGACATTTGATGAAGGGAAAAACTTTATTTTCAAATCGAACCTGCCGGTGACTCAATTCTACCGGGTTAGTGTTGACAATGCCTTGCCATTCTATAATGTTTATGGCGGAACACAAGATAATAACTCAATGGGCGGACCTTCAAGAAATATAAACAGAGACGGAGTTGTAAATGCTGACTGGAAGGTAACAGTTGGCGGTGACGGTTTCTGGGTTGCCAATGATCCTTCAAATGAAAACCTTGTTTATACAGAATCGCAATATGGAAATGCAGCCTTATGGGACAAAAAGAGTGAAGAATCGGTAAGTATCAGACCAGTACCCCGTAAAGACGAGAAGAGCTATCGCTGGTATTGGGATGCGCCTTTGATAATAAGTCCTTTTAAGACAGAAAGGATCTATATGGCAGCCAATAAAGTATTCAGGAGTGATAACCGTGGCCTGAGCTGGGAGGTAATTTCCGAGGACTTATCAAGAAATGAGGACCGTAACAAGTTTAAAGTCATGGGGAAATACTGGAGTATTGATGCAGTTGCAAAAGATGTTTCAACCTCACAATGGGGATTAATAGTATCCCTTGCAGAATCAAAAGTGAAAAAAGATCTTTTGTATGCAGGTACTGATGACGGAGTTATTGCAGTTACTGAAGACGGAGGAAAAAACTGGATAAGGTATACTACATTCCCGGGTATTCCTGACTATAGCTTAGTCAGCGATATTCTTCCTGATAAATTCAATGAGAATGTCGTTTACGCTACTTTTAATAATATGCTGAATGATGACTTCAAACCATATATTCTTAAAAGTTCAGACAAGGGAAAAACATGGACAGCAATTACAAATAAACTTCCGGCTAATGGTACTATTCATACAATAGAACAGGATAATATCAATTCAAATCTGCTCTTTGCAGGCTCAGAATTCGGATTTTACTTTTCTGTCGATGGTGGAACTGAATGGATAGAATTCAAATCAGGATTACCAACATCAGCGGTTAGAGATATTGCGATACAGGAACGTGAATCAGATCTGGTTATCGGAACATTCGGACGTGGAGTATACATCCTCGACGATTACTCACCCTTACGTACGTTTAAAAAAGAAATGCTTGATATGGAAGGATACATATTTCCGATAAAAGATGCAAAAATGTATATCCAGACAAGCGGTTTTGATAACCAGGGTTCGACCTATTTCAAATCACCTAACCCTGATTTCGGAGCCACTATTACTTACTTTGTGAAGGATGTACCAAAAACAGCTAAAGCAATCAGGCAGGAGAAAGAAAAAGCATGGTTTGAAAAAGGAGAACCTATACCGCAACCTTCGATTGCAGATCTGAATGCTGAGGAAAAAGAGACAAAGCCATATCTTATTTTCACAATTACTGACGATCATAATAACATTGTCAAACAGATGTATAAATCTGCATCAAAGGGTGTTAACAGGATTAGCTGGAACTTCACTTATGAAGGTATTAACCCTGTTATGACAACAAAGTACGAACCAGTTCCTTCAAGCGGTGGAAGACGTGGCGGAGGCGGCGGTGGCATTCAGATGATGCCGGGAACTTACAAAGTGGCACTTTCATTGTATGCAAAAGGTGGAATAAAAGAACTCGCACCAGCCACTCCTTTTGTATGCAAACCACTTGGATTAGCCAGCTTCCAGGCAACAGATCTGAAAGCTAAGGCTGCCTGGATCAAAGATGCTTCCGAGTTCTCCAGGGTTATGTATGGCACAATGAATTATACAAGCGAGCTTTTAAACAATGTAAATGCAGCCATGCAGGCCATACATCAGACACCTGGTGCTCCATCTGAACTTATGAAAGAAGCTGAAAGAATCGACACTGAACTCGATAACATACAATTTATTTTTAATGGTCCACAGGCAAAAGCCAGTCAGGAAGAGTTGCCTCCGATCGACATGCCTCTTTCACAAAGACTTGGAGAGATGGCATCAGCAAGCTACGGTACAAGTGGTGATATTTCAATCATTGGAAAGGAACAGCTTAATATCCTGAAAGCTGAATTTCCACCAATCCTGGAAAGAGTTAAAAAGGCAGGCCTCGATTTGGAGAAACTTAACAAACAACTTGATTCTATCAAGGCGCCATGGACTCCTGGAAGGGTACCTGGTTTGTAGATAATAAGGCACAGCCATGACTATTGCATTTTTAAAGAATGTTTGTTAAACTTGTCGTGTAATGAGGGAAATAGAAAACTAAAATTAAATAAAATATAAAACTATGAGCAGACCGGTAACACTTTTTACAGGACAATGGGCTGATTTACCATTTGAGACGGTATGTCAGAAAGCTAAATCATTTGGATACGACGGACTTGAGCTGGCATGTTGGGGTGATCATTTTGAGGTAAATAAAGCTGATGAAGCATATTGTCTCAAAAAGAAAGAAACACTTGCCAAATACGGACTTAAAGTTTATGCTATTTCAACTCATCTCGTCGGACAGGCAGTTTGTGATCGCATCGATCAGAGACATAAAGGTATCGTTCCTGATTATGTCTGGGGAGACGGAGATCCTGAAGGTGTTCGCCAGAGAGCAGCACAGGAAGTTATTAAAACGGGCGAAGCAGCTAAGAGACTGGGAGTTAAGATTGTAAACGGATTTACAGGAAGTTCAATATGGCATCTTCTTTATTCCTTTCCATCGGTATCTCAGGAAATGATTGATGAAGGTTATGCTGACTTTGCAAAAAGATGGACTCCAATCATGGACAAGTATCGTGAACTGGGTATTCGCTTCGCACTTGAAGTACATCCTACTGAGATAGCATTCGACATAGCATCTTCAAGAAGAACCCTCAAGGCAATTAATAACCATCCTAACTTTGGTTTTAACTTCGATCCCTCCCACCTTGGTTACCAGGGAGTTGATTATGTAGGATTTATAAACACATTTGGCGATAAAATCTTCCATGTGCACATGAAAGATGTAGGATGGTCTAAGGTCCCGGTCGAAGCTGGTGTTTTCGGTGGCCATACTGATTTCGGAGCTCCGGGCCGTTTCTGGGATTTCAGAAGCCTTGGGCATGGTGATATTAATTTTGAAGAAATTATCCGGGCACTCAATCGTGGAAAATATACAGGTCCGTTGTCTGTTGAATGGGAAGACGGGGGTATGGATAGAGAATTCGGGGCAAAAGAGGCTTGCGAATTTGTCCGCAAAGCTGATTTCCCATCATCCAACATTGCTTTTGATGCAGCTTTTGAAAAAAAATAATTCTTACTTTAACATAAAATTTCATTTTTAACCTAACTATTACCTAACACATTCAAAATGGAGACTACTAAAAAAACTCAATTATTCAATGCAAGTTGTGTTGCATTAGTTGTTACAGCCCTTGCCTTTGCAACAAGAGGCTCATTTGTAGAAGCATGGGCGACAGAATTCCACCTAACCCACACTCAGGTTGGATGGATAGTCGGTACTGCTTTCTGGGGATTTACCCTTGCAATGGTTTTTGGAGGGCCTCTGATTGACATCATTGGAATAGGAAGAATTATTTCTATCGCGTTCTTCTGTCATGTAGCCGGGATTATCCTTACGATTATGGCAACTGGTTTCTGGTCATTATTTGTATCGACTTTATTGGTGGGAATTGCAAATGGTAGCGTGGAGGCTGCATGTAACCCGTTAATAACGAGTATGTACACCGATCAGAAAACCCGCAGACTTAACAGATTTCACGCGTGGTTCCCAACAGGTATAGTTATTGGTGGATTGATTGTATTCCTCTTTAATAAATTCGGTCTTGCAGATTGGCGTTATGCTATGGGTATAATGTTACTTCCTACATTTGCGTATGGGTATATGTTCCTTAAGAAGGATTTTCCACAAACTGAACGTGTTGTAACAGGTGTGTCATACAAGGATATGTGGAAAGCGATTTTCAGTCCGCTGTTTTTATTTATGGCATTCTGTATGATTCTTACAGCAGGAACAGAACTTGGTACAAATCAATGGATTGCAGCCTTACTTGCCAATGTCTCCAGCAGCCCTATCCTGTTGCTTGTATGGATATCAGGTATAATGGCTCTTGCACGTCAGTTCGGAGGAACCCTAATTCATAACATGAAATCGACGGTTGTATTGCTAACCTCATCTGTTCTGGCATTCGCAGGATGTCTGCTTATGGGTTATACAAGTGGTGCATTAGTATTTGCATCAGCGGGTATCTTCGCCTTAGGAGTAGCTTTTTTCTGGCCATCCATGCTTGGATTTGTTTCTGAAAACATACCTCAGAGTGGCGCTTTAGGTCTTGCAGTTATGGGTGGTATTGGTTTCTTTGGAGGTTTTCTGGCTCAGCCTATATTGGGAGCTATCTTTGATGCGCAAACTGCTGCTGCTATTCCTGCGGGACAAACAATTGAAGTGCTCAAGGCTGCCGCTGCCGGTTCACAGGAAGCTATAACATGGGCAGGTGTACAACTCAAAGGGGGAGCAAATACATTAAAGTTTGTTGCATTTGTCCCTGCGGTATTAATAGTGTTCTTTACATTCCTGCATTTCTGGAAGAGAAAACAAGTATAAAACTCGCCGCCTCCCTGCCCCCTAAATGGTGGTTAATTCACATTCATACAAAGAGCATTAGCCCCTTTTTAGGAAGGTTGGGGGCATAAATGGAAAGGGTATGACTAACATTTATAACACATAAGAATTTATTATGAAAAAGATCAGAATGGGAATGATTGGCGGTGGTATCGGTGCATTCATCGGAGATGCTCACCGTCGAGCTTCAAGGATATGTAATG
>JANXXP010000298.1 GCA_025350595.1 Bacteroidota bacterium | reverse complement strand
AATTATATTTGTTGATATGTATACGTTTTGAAGAAATGCCTTCCAAATAACAATTTAATATGTTAATTTCGTAAACAAAATTGTTAATAACCCCTGATTTTTACAAACTGATTAGTAACTAATAAATTAATTTAAGATTCTTTAACGTGTTTTATCCAGGTATGTTGCATTTGCAAACAACTATTATATAAAATCTTGACTAAAAGTCATTTTCGGTTGTATTTTTCTGAAGAGCTCTTAGCGGGGAAAAATCAGTGAGCTTGACCATAGTTGTCCGGACAATATTGAATACATAGAGCCTGAGTTAAGTATTTGTTGTTTAGCTATGCATGAAAATTGTAACCTTCCCGGCGAAAAGTGGTCAATAAGCACGGCTTTTGCACCAATGCGTTAATTCATTCATCTTTGCACAATCTTTATTATATCAGTGTTCGTAATTACTCGAATTCAATTTTATCAATCTCCTTCATCAATCTATCCGTTTCCGATAATGCAACGATTATTTTTTGATAGTGCAAAATGTCATCAAATTCTAACTTTCTTCCTTTTCGGTCTTTGAGCCATTTCTGGGCAGGCTGGTAACCACCTATGTAAAAGTTCCAGGATACTTCGGGTACGTTTGCGAAATACTGCGATTCGTTGATGTAAACCTTACCGTCTTGATATTTTATTTTGCCAACTATATTATCTCCATCAATTGAGTATTGTGTAATAAAGTTTTCTACAACCGGACTTTCTAATAAGTGAATCTGCCTGATTTCTCCACCCAATTTTACCAATTCCCAAAACGTGTTTTTATCTTTTGGATATGGCACTCGTGGAAAATCTATTTTTAAAAACTCTTTGTATTTCTCTCTATAAGTTGGGCTGTGCAAAACGGCATAGATGTAATCAAGAATATCAATCGGGGAGAAAGTGCCTACAGTTGTTTCCTTTTCGTTTGTAAATGTTAAACCTAATTTATCTGCTATTTGGTTAACTATTTCTTGTTTTAGGTTTGGTTTTCTTGCGGTTGTTTGCTCTATGGTTTGTTGACTGCTGGTTTCGGGATAGAGATATAACGGAAAAACATTACCTGCTCCATACTGACCAGCTGAAGCTATATAATTTTTATCGCAAGTGGAGTTTCCGATAAAAACGTGATTGAATCCCTTTATTGCTTGTTTTGGTGTATTTAATGCGACATTATCCTTCAATAAATGTTTCATTATAGCATCTCTAGCTCTATCTACTAGTTTTGTATCATAATAAATAAACCTTTTGTCGAAAGTGAATATTCTGGACTATACTGTACAATTAATTCTGGAGTAATGTGTACAACTTATTCTGGAGCAAAGTGTACAACTTTTTAAGAGGTCTTTTAAATATAAAGATTTTTTTTGCCGGGGGTGCGCAGCACTAACTACGAGGACATTCTGGCATATAGTGTACAACTGATTCTGGAGTAAAGTGTACAACCGAAATAAATAAAGGGATTGATTTGTGACTTTTGTGCCTTCTAAAAATATTAAGGCACTATGGCAAACAAATCAATCAGTATGATACAAGTTAGACGCATTATTCAATTAAAAGCCGAAGGGTTAAGCAAGCTCAAAATATCCGGGTCACTTCATCTTCACCGGGCAACCCTTGATAACTACCTTTTGAAATTTGAGGCTACGGGGAAAAGCTATTCCGAACTCTTGCAATACAGCAGGCAATACGCTTTTTGAAGATTTATTTGGAATAGGGTAAACCCCGGCATAATGTGGCTCAATCGCAATAATATTGAGAATGTAATACCTAAAGCCCCCTCTGAGATACTTTGGTCCAATAAGGTCCATCTGCTGAACATTAGTGAAGTAATCAGGATATTCTTTTTTTTTGCTTCTCTTTTTGTCCCTTTGCCTAAAAGGCCATTGCGTTGTATGACCCTATTAATTGTTGACAGGGCAAGTTTTAAAGGTTTTTGGGATTGCAAGAGCGAAAGCAAAAATCGGAATGATGAACTTAACTTACAATATTTGTCGCTGTACTCAATTAAAAATAGTGGTTGCCATGGGATAGGTATGTCCATAAGTGAAAGACCAGCTTTTGTAT
>JANXXP010000272.1 GCA_025350595.1 Bacteroidota bacterium | reverse complement strand
GAACTTTCTTCAAATCTTTAAGATCGAGCAGGGCCAATTTTTTTATCATCACAATACTTAAAGATAACTGCCATCACACCTTCCTGTGTGTCATTAAGATCAAGAATCCTGGAAAGAAGTACTGGTCCGAATTCTGAAACGGTTGCCCTCAACCTGACACCATCCTGCTTTGAAAGAGACATTAATTCAACAGGATAACCTTTAACTGAAAAAGGTAGTTTGAGTTTAACTTGTCTCTCAGTAATAAAAGGTTTCTCAACTCCGGGCATTGCTATTCCGCTAAGATCACCTTTAACATCCATGAGCAAAACAGAAACTCCTTTTTCGGAAAGCTGTTCTGAAATAATCTGAAGCGTTTTGGTTTTTCCTGTTCCTGTTGCTCCGGCAATCAGCCCATGTCTGTTCATGGTTTTCAAAGGAACTTTAACCTGTGCATCAGGAATAGTTTCTCCATCAAGCATAGCGCTGCCAAGAGCAATATAATCTCCTTTACAGGCATAACCTTCGGTAATAGTATTTAAAAAAATATTATTTCTGTCCATAACCTCTATTTTATAAAATGAACAACGACGCAATTTACATGTTTAGGAAATATTCACCAAGTAATTGATTAACTTAGCACCCTATAAGGTTAGGAGTATACGAAAGAAACATTTATTTTAATTAACTTAGCTTAAAAATACACCTGATTCTAATTTTTTAATGTATAATAAGATGAAAACTAAATTCGAAATTTTGGCAATTCTACTACTTTTGAGTGCATTTGCCCAAACCTTCGGACAGGTAACTGATGCTGAGAAAGCTCTAAGATCAAAAACTGCCGACACAACCCAAGGCTGGAAAAGAGGCGGAGTTATTTCAGTAAATCTGGCCCAGACCTCACTGACAAACTGGTCTGCCGGTGGTCTGAGTTCCGTTGCAGTAAATGGCCTCTTCAGTACTTTCGCTAATTACAAAAAGGGTAAAACTGCGTGGGATAATTCACTTGATGTAGGATATGGGCTCCTTAAACAGGGAAACGGGAAACCCATGAAAACTGACGACAAAATTGATCTCTTATCAAAGTATGGCAAAGAAGCATTTAAAAGTTTCTACTATGCTATACTTTTCAATTTCAAAACACAGATGGCACCTGGTTATAAATATCCGGACGATTCAACAAAAATTTCAAACCTTTTTGCTCCCGCATACTTTATGCTCGCAGGAGGGATGGATTATAAACCGAACGCCTATTTCAGTGCATTTATAGCTCCTCTGACAGTTAAGGTTACAATTGTCAATGATCAGAAACTTTCTGATGCGGGAGCTTTTGGTGTGAAACCGGGTGAAAAATCACTGGGTGAAGTCGGAGGATATTTAAGAGCCATTTACTCAAAGAATGATTTTAAGAGCGAACTGCTGAAGAATGTCTCTTTTACATCTAAAATTGATCTGTTTTCAAACTATCAGGAAAAACCTCAGAATGTTGTAATTAGCTGGGAAACATTAATCGCCATGAAGGTGAATAAATATATTTCAGTAAACTTTAATACCCACCTGATGTACGATGATAAAATCAAAACCCCGTTTGATATAAATGGAGATGGGATAATTGAACCAGGAGAATCTCATGGTGCAAAAGTCCAGTTCAAAGAGATTCTGGGTGTAGGATTTTCATATAATTTTTAGGAATTATTTATTGTAGAAACGCGCTATAGCACGTCTCTACAATGAACAATTATCTGGAGTATTTCTATATTTTTATTTAAATAATATCCGGTTTTAAATTTTATCAGATAAATTTACCTGATCATTAAAATTATCTTCTGATGAAATTTAGGAATCTGTTCATTTTTGTTTTTCCCGTTTGTCTTCTCAATTTAACCAGTCTTATTTCAAAAGGCCAGAGTATCCCCTCTGGTATGAAAATCTGGTCTAATCAACCTGCTTCTACCTGGAATGATGCCCTTCCTGTTGGAAATGGAAGATTGGGGGCTATGATTTATGGAGCTATTGAAAATGAGCGGATTGAGCTTAACGAGGGAACAGTATGGACAGGAGAGCCACGTTGGGATGCCAATCCTGATGCCCTGAAAAATCTTCCAAAAGTAAGGCAGCTTCTTTTTGATGGCAAATACAAAGAAGCCGAAGAATTGGCCCAAAAGGGTATTATGGGACAAAAACCTGGTAACCCGGCGGCATCTTATCAGGCTCTGGGTGATATTTATCTGAACTTTGGACCTCAACATGGAATAAGCAACTACCATAAGGAATTGGATATCGAAAAAGCAATTGCCAGTGTTTCGTACACAGCAAATCAGGTAAACTATCTAAGGGAGGTTTTCTCCAGCGCTCCTGATCAGGTGTTAGTAATTCGTCTTACTGCCGATAAGCCCGAAGCATTGTCATTTACCACCCGTCTTTCACGTTCAGGTAGTAAAGCAATATTATCAGCTTCAGGAAATAAAATAACAATGAATGAACATATTGGCGATGGCGTTGGAGTAATAATGTCAGCATGTCTTCAACTCATTAATGATGGGGGAAATATTAAATCATCCGGGGATAGTATAAGAGTAGAAAAAGCAAATTCCATAACAATCTTTCTTACTGCAGCTACAAATTACTTCGGTGTTGATCCAAAAGAAACCACAGCAAAACAAATGGCAAAAGTTGCAGATCAGTCATATTTCGAACTTAAAAGAACTCATGTTGCTGATTATCAGTCACTATTTAAGCGGGTTAGTCTTGATCTTGGAGCGAGTGATGGTAATTACTTTGCTACCGATGCCCGTATAACGGCAATGCAAAACGGTTATGTTGACACTGATCTTATCGAATTATATTATCAGTTTGGACGATATTTACTCATAAGCAGTTCTCGTCCGGGGGGACTCCCTTCTAACCTTCAGGGCATATGGGCGGACGGTATGCGCCCTCCATGGAGTGCTGATTATCATATAAATATCAATATCCAGATGAATTACTGGCCTTCTGAGATTACTAATCTTGGAGAACTGCAGGAACCATTTATCGATTTTATTGATGCTCTCCGTCCAAATGCAAGACGAACTGCAAAAGAGGTGTATGGAATGCACGGAATTGTTGCACATTATACAACTGATCCGTGGCATTTTACAGAACCAACCGGATCAATTGGATATGGTATGTGGCCAATGGGGATTGCATGGAGCTGTCAGAATATCTGGGACCATTTTCAGTTTGGCGGAGATGTGGAATATCTCAGAACAAAATCTTATCCGATAATGAAGGAGGCTGCCGAATTTTGTATGGATTGGCTTGTTGTCAATCCAAAAACCGGTTACCTGGTCTCTGGTCCGTCAATTTCACCGGAGAACAAATTCGAGATTCCCGGTGGTGGAGGTAATGCCAGTATGGTAATGGGGCCAACAATGGACCACATGATTATCCGCGATCTTTTACAGAATACAATTCAGGCGAGTATCATTCTCGATCTCGATAAACCTTTCCGGAATAAGATGGAAAAAACACTTGAAAAACTTGCCCCCATTCAAATTGGTAAGGACGGACGCATTATGGAGTGGACAGAGGAATTTAAAGAACCGGAACCTGGTCACCGTCATATTTCTCACTTATACGGACTTCATCCTGGGAATCAGATTACACAGCAACATAATTCCGGATTTCTTGAAGCAGCAAGGAAAACTATTGACTTCCGTCTTGCAAATGGTGGGGGTCATACAGGCTGGAGTCGCGCCTGGATAATCAACTTTTTTGCACGGTTAAAGGATGGCGACAAGGCTTATGAAAATGTGCTTGCTCTGTTAAGAAAATCCACACTTAATAACCTGTTTGACAATCATCCGCCATTTCAGATAGATGGGAACTTCGGGGCAACAGCAGGTATTACTGAAATGCTTTTACAAAGTCATACAGGTGAGATAGAATTACTCCCGGCCCTTCCATCAGCCTGGAAGAAAGGATATATCCACGGGCTAATGGCCCGAGGAGGTTTTGAGGTTGATATTGATTGGGAAAATGGCCGACTGAATCATGCAAAAATCACATCTAAACTTGGAAATTCGTTGAAACTAAGTTATGCAGGGAAGGTTATTGAAAAAGGCAAAACTGAAAAAGGCAAAGCATATTTCTTTGGAGAAGACTTTAAGGAACTTGATAAATAGGTATTAAAAATTACATTCAAAAATGAGACTTTCAATATCAATTGCTTTCATATCAATTTTATTACTAAACAGTTGCAATAATAAACCTGAACCTTCTGTCTCTGTTTCACAGTTAAAATGTAACGGGTTAGAGAATCCAATTGGCACAAATCAGATTCCTGATTTCAGTTGGATTCTAAAATCTGAATTACGAGAGCAGGTTCAGACTGCCTACCAGATTATTATTAGTTCCGATAAAGGCATAGGTGATATCTGGAATTCAGGTAAGATTCAATCCAAATCTTCAGCCTGGATCTCCTACAATGGGACTGCTTTACTTCCTGAAAAAGAGTATTTCTGGAAAGTAAGGGTGTGGGATGGCTCGGATAAACCATCTCAATGGAGCTCGTCAGGAAGATTTGTTACCGGACTATTCGACAAAAATGGCTGGAGCGGTGCAAGATGGTTAGGATATGAAGAGATTCCCGATTCACTATTATTGGTCCCCGGAGTTCATGGGAATGGCAATGATCTCGGTGAAATTGCTAAAAAACGGACAACAGTTCCATACTTCAGGAAAGATTTTAATATATTGAAAAGGATTGCCCGGGCCTATGTTTTTGTTTGCGGGCTGGGACAGTACGAGTTAAATATAAACGGAGAGAAAGTCGGTGATCATTTTCTATCGCCCGGATGGACCGATTACCGGAAAACATGCTTGTATAACACTTTTGATGTAACCCAAAACCTGAAGCATGGACCTAATACAATTGGTGCTATTGTTGGTAATGGATTCTATAATATTAACAGGGAGCGATACAGGAAGCTGGTAATTGCGTATGGGGCGCCAAAAATTATAATGAAACTTGAAATCAGGTATAGCGACGGAT
Organism: Bacteroidota bacterium; assembly: GCA_025350595.1. Classification (GTDB taxonomy): domain Bacteria; phylum Bacteroidota; class Bacteroidia; order Bacteroidales; family VadinHA17; genus LD21. The sequence continues at coordinate 7,593 of JANXXP010000272.1, read as the reverse complement.
CAAAAGTTATAATTGTAAGTGATGAAAGTTGGAAAACTGCTTCTTCCCCAATCACTTTTTCAAGTATTTACGGAGGAGAGGATTATGATGCCAGACTTGAACAGGATGGCTGGGACAAACCAGGGTTCGATGATTCAAAATGGAAACCATCACTTCTGGTTAAAGAGCCAACAGGGATACTTCGTCCCGAAAATGATTATCCACTAAAGGTTAATGAAGTTATCAATTATAAAAAGATCTTTTCTAAAAAAGACAGCATCTACATTTATGATTTTGAACAAAACGCCTCTGGTATAATTAAAATCAGGATAAAAGGGAAAAAAGGGCAGGTCGTCAGATTAACCCCGGGCGAACTACTTGGAGAAGATTCATTGGTTACTCAACAAGCCACAGGCGGACCATTCTATTTTACATATACTTTAAAAGGAGAAAATGAAGAGACATGGATTCCACGATTCACATATTACGGGTTCAGGTATCTCCAGGCAGCCGGAGCGCTTCCTGTAATGTATCCGAATCTCCAAAACCTGCCGGTCATATCAGATATCCAGTTATTGCATACAAGGAACTCATCTCCGGAAGTTGGAAGTTTCAAATGTTCAAATGAACTTTTCAATTCAATTTACAATCTGATTAACTGGTCGATAAAAAGTAATCTGGCAAGTGTTGCCACCGACTGTCCTCACAGAGAAAAACTAGGCTGGCTTGAACAAACACATCTAATGGGAAACTCCATTAAATACGTCTACGATATTCATAATCTTTACGATAAAGTCATTGATGATATGATGGAGGCTCAGCTTGAAAATGGCCTTGTTCCGGATATCGCCCCGGAGTATGTACCATTTGAAGGGGGATTCCGTGATTCTCCTGAATGGGGCAGTGCATGTATTATTCTCCCTTGGGATATGTATGAATGGTATGGGGATCTTGATGCAGTAAAAAAAGCATATCCGATGATGAAAAGGTATTTAGATTACCTGAGTAAAATGTCGGACAATAATATTCTTTCCCATGGATTGGGTGACTGGTATGATCTGGGACCAAAATTTCCAGGGGAGGCGCAACTCACGCCAAAAGCAGTCACTGCCACATCAATATATTTTTACGACACAAAACTTGTAGCAAAGATGGCCAGTCTTATCGGTGAAAAAGAGGATGCTGCTTATTATCTTAACAAGGCTGAAGAGATCAGAAAGTCATTTAATGATAAATTCTTTAACCGGCTGACTAATATCTATTCCACAGGAAGCCAGACAGCTTATGCAATGCCACTCTACTTTGGAATAGTTGATGATACCTGTAAAATGAAGGTGGTTAAAAATCTGATAAAATCTATAAATGGAAATAATAAAGCCCTCACTGCAGGAGATGTTGGATATCGGTACCTGTTAAGAGTCCTTGAACAGGAAGGACAATCAAATTTGATTTATGAAATGAACTCAAAGACAGATATTCCAGGTTACGGATATCAGCTTTTAAAAGGGGCAACTTCACTTACAGAATCATGGGCTGCCTTAAAATATGTGTCAAATAATCACATGATGCTAGGCCATTTAATGGAATGGTTCTATAGCGGGATAGGATATATCAGACAAGCTCCGGGTTCTGATTCCTATAATAAAATAATTATCGCTCCGGAAATTATCGGTGATCTTACTTGGGCAGAAACTACTTTTAACACTATTCATGGTGAAATTGCAACTAATTGGAAGATCGAGGGAAATAATTTCATAATGAAAGTTAAAATCCCAATAGGATGTATTGCAATTATGGCTATTCCGCAAACAAATACACGCTATATCTTCGAAGGTGAAAATCTTATTAATCAGGTACAACAGGTAAAAATTCTTGAAAACACTTCCATGAAAACGCTTTGCGAAATTCCTTCAGGAGAATATAACTTCAGGTGGCATATAAAAAATTAGCTTATTTATGAAAAGATTTTGTGCAATATGCTCCGGATTAATCTTGATTTCGAAAATTTCCTTTTCCCAGCTTATGCTAAATATCGAAATAAATGAAATCAGAAATAATACAGGAAATATAATGCTACAGCTATTTGACGAAAAAGAAAAAGTCGTTACCCGGGAAATAAGCTCTATTAAAGATAATAAATGTGAGTTCACCATAAAGAATCTCAAAGCGGGGAAATATGCTGTCAGGTATTATCATGATGAAAATCTTAACAAAGTAATGGATACAAATCTGGTTGGAAAACCTACTGAGGGCTATGGATTTTCAAATAATGTTGTTGGCAAATTCGGCCCTCCTCCATTTGAAAAATGGCTTTTCGAACTTACAGGAGATAAAATGATTTCACTTAAACCAACCTATTAATCTTTAAGAATCATTATTTTCTTCCCTGAAAACGGGACGAAATTTTTTATTCATAGTCTTTAGTTCAAATTATACAATATCTCGAATCGAAAAAATATGAACGGGGAAAAAACGGCAGCAATTATTGGCGCGGGAATAGGCGGTATAACTACAGCTATCTATCTGGCTAAGAATGGGTATACAGTTAATGTTTATGAAAAGAATTCCACTCCCGGGGGCCGATGCGGACAGCTGATCCGAGATGGTCACCGCTTTGATCTTGGAGCCACAATGCTTATAATGCCGGGTATTTACCGCGAGATTTTTCAATCATTGGGAATTCCTCTTTTCGAAAACAATGATATAAAACCTCTTGAGGATCTTTATAAGATATATTTCGATAATAATGAGGTTATCACATTTTCTCATGATGAGAAAATTATGGAGTCTCAGCTCGAGAAAATTGAACCAGGAAGTTTTGCCAGGTCTCAAGAATACATTTCAACAGGATATGAGATATTCCAGGTTGGGATTAATAAACTAATTGCACGCAACTTCGACAATGTCTTCCAGTTTGCGAATTTTCGTAATATAGGAATGCTGATAAAACTCAAAACGTACATTTCCAATTACCGTTACGTTAAAAATTTCTTCAGGAATACCCATTTAAGAATGGCGTATACATTTCAGAATATTTATGTAGGGCAGAGTCCATTTGATTCCCCGGCACTATTTTCAATGGTCCCTGCCGCAGAGCTTACAGAAGGTTCTTTCTTCCCTAAAGGAGGAATGTTCAGAATAGTCGAAAAACTACTGAATGAAGCAATCTCTTCAGGTGTACAGTTTCATTATAATGCACCTGTAAAGGAAATCAGAGTGATGGGAAAAAAGGCGGAAAGCATTGTCTTTGAGAATCTGCCTGAGATAAAAGCAGATATCATTGTTGCTAATGCCGATCTTCCATACGTTTATCGCAGTCTTTTACCTGACAAAAACAAGTCAAAACAACTTGATAATTTAAAATATTCCTGCTCTGCAATCTGCTACCACTGGGGTCTTGATAAGGTCTATCCTCAGCTCGGACATCACAGTGTATTTCTATCCGAAGATTTCAGGGAAGGTCTTAACAGTATTTTTATTAATAAATCTGTCAGCAGAACACCGAGCTTTTACGTACATGCTCCAGTTGGGACTGATCCATCTGCTGCTCCGGAAAATCATAATACTTTATCAGTGGTTGTGGGTGCCGGACATGTGGATAAAATGAAAAAACAGAACTGGGAAGAGCTTAAAAAAATCACCCGAAATGCTGTCATTCAAAGACTTAAGCAACTTGGACTTGAAGATATTGATCAGCATATTAAATTTGAAATCTGTTATACTCCTGAAAATTGGGAAAAGGCATGCAATATCTCAAGGGGGTCAGTTTTTGGAAGTCTGGCGCATAATCTATTGCAAATGGGATATTTTCGCCCGCATAATCAACATAGCCGGTATAAAAATCTTTATTTTGTTGGAGGTAGTACACACCCCGGTAACGGAATACCAAATATTTTAATCTCCGCTAAACTAACAGCTGAACGTATTCTCAATAAAAATTTAAATTGAAAAGAATCAATGAATTCACAAAAGGATAAGTTTTTAGAAATCTTCAATTCAATTGATTTTGATAAAATAAAAGATCATCCTAACATTCTGATTGCTGCTAATTTCTGGGATGAGGAGCGTTATTGTGCTGCTAAGATATGTTACAAATTCATGCGGGCCATCGATGATATGATTGATAATTATAAAGCTGAGAACAAACTGATTGACCCTGATGAAAGAATGGCTTTCACTGCCAATGTTGATGATTGGCTCAAAATGATCATAATTTCAAAAGAATGCAATCCATTTCAGCTGGAACTAATGGAAACCATAAAAAGATTCAAAATCCCATTATGGCCACTGGAAGCCTTTGCTAAATCGATGATCTATGATATAAATAATGACGGGTTCCAAACATTGGAGGCTTTTCTCGAATATGCAGGGGGTGCTTCAGTGGCTCCTGCATCTATTTTTGTACATCTGAATGGACTTCAAAAAATTAATGGCGTTTACGAGAATCCTCCTTTCGATGTAAAATGGGCTTCGACACCCTGTGCTGTATTTAGCTATCTGGTACACATAATCCGTGATTTTCAGAAAGACCAACTAAATAATCTTAGTTATTTCGGCGATGATCTGATTATAAAGAACCATTTAAACAGAAAGGATATGCGTGAATTCGCTGAGGGGAAACCTGTTAACAGGGATTTTCGAAATTTAATGAAGGAATATTATTTGCTGGCGGACGAATACAGGCAAAAAACTTATAAAATAATAGAAGATATCCGTCCTTTGCTGGAACCGAGATATCAGTTGAGTCTTGAAATAATTTTTGATTTATACCTTATGGTTTTTGAGAGGATTGATCTTGAAAATGGGAGGTTTACAACTGAAGAACTTAATCCCGCACCTGAGGAGACTAAAATCAGAGTGTTAAACGTAATTAAGAACTTCCGGATTAGCTAAGAGATCGTATTTTTCTTCTGACTACCTGATTTTTAATAACTCCTTTGTTTTTTTTAGGTACCACTGAGTAATATATGAATTGTAATAATTTAATTGCCTGGGTCTTATAATCTGTCGAGGGTCAGTCCCTGCCAGCATAATCTTAGTAATCTCCTCATAAAAAACAGGAGATTGCTTTTTTAGAAAAAGTTTCAATATCATATTGGGAACGAATGGTTTAATTCTTTCTTTTAGTCTTTGAAATGCCTTTTGCGACGGAAGCGGATTAAGCTCTTTTTGTAAATTCAAGCCAAATTCACTAAAAATAGTTCCTGTTACCACGTAGTCATATAGCTTTTTGTCTAGTTTGAATTGAAATGGCAAACCTGAAAAAAAGTCAATAAGCTCATTATCAAATAATGGCAAAACGTAGCTATATCCAAAAAACGAATAGACCATGGCTGAATTAACAATAAATTTTGCCTGTCTCTCTTTTCGATCCCATGTTTCAAATACCTTCCAGGATTCAAATTCACCTGATGGAATTTTATCCTCAATTAGCTTTAGAATATTTAATTGTTTTTCTCTGGTCAGTTTAACCAGGCTGAAGAACTCCTTAAATATAAGTCTTGCAATGTTCCTCTTTCCATGTTTCAAGCACAATTTCGGAATAAGATGACCTCCTGCAAGCATATCTCCGGAAAATCCCGGAATAAACACACAATTATCCGGGACTAAATTATTTTGCTTTAGATATTTCACGGCAAAATAATCCTGCATGTAGAACATTCCTGACAGATTTGATGCGTATTGATAATAATCTTCAAAAAAATTATCACCCATAAACCCTTCTATCTGACCGGTATTATATTCAATAAAAATCCATTTGAAACCAAGTCGTTTTGCGATCTCCTTTGCCGGGGCAACTTCTTTGTTATTTCTTATCCCGAAAGTGTAGCATATAACATTCTCTGGGTGATATTTCGAGCACATAGCTGCCACCAGTCTCGAATCAAATCCCCCTGACAAAGAAATTGCTATAAAATTATCAGACAAAGCTTTGAAATGCGCTTCAAATACTCTTAAAAAAACACTATTTAGCTCCGTTACCAGAGAAGAAAAGTCCTTCTCAATAATTGAATCAAAAGTGGAATCATAATAGAATTTACGGGTAACAGAATTCCCCAGTACCACATATTCTCCTGCTTCAATCTGAAAAATGCCATCAATAAGGGTCAAATTGTTTATAACATGACCAGCCGTTAAGAAACAATCAACAGCTTCAGGATTAAATTGTTTTTCTGATTTCATTTCAGCAAGGCAATAGCAGTTATCGCTAATAACGTTTGTATTATTAATCTTTGAGTAAAAAAGCGAATGATTTCTTAATCTGTCTGTTGCCGCCCAAATTTCCTCCCGCGTTTTAATAATTACCGAAAACTGGCCATTTGCTGATTTAAGTTTTTGTTCAAATTCTATAATTGTATCTACACCACTAAAATAACTGAGCAGCTCATCATTCTTTAAATATTTGGTTGAATTGCGTATGAAACCAGTAACGTAAATATTATCTTTCCCATACCAGGAATGTTTTGATAAATAGATATTCATAACAAAAAAAGTTTGATCAAACCTAATGGTACTACAATAATTAGGAGAACAATTACAGTAAAAAATGCTGTTTTTCTGTAGGTTACACCACTAAGATATAGAGAATAAAATGCAAGGGAAATCCAATATACAAAACCTGATCCGGCAAAAAGTATTATTGTCATTTCTATGCTTTTATATATTAAACTTCCAATCAACAGACTCGTAAAACGTAGAATTAACAACAACACATTCAGAAAAAATGAGAGATTGAGTTTTTGTTTTATTAGAAAAATATAGGATATCGGGGATCCGGCAAAACAATCTGGTCAAAACAGGAACAAAAGCTAAAAGCAGAATTTGAGATATAGCGGATCCGGAAACTAAAGTCCAGACATCTTTTGTGAAAATGATATTAAAACTTGAATCTTTATATCTCATAATTAAGATATCATCTTAGTAATCTGCAAGATAATAAAATATCCTGCTTCTGAACTACCCCAACTTGGAATATTTTAACTTATCAGGGAAGATCTTGCCATCAATTGATACTCCAATCATTTTTTATATCTTGTTGTTTATTTTTGAACAAGATCTACAAAATAAAAAATACAATGAAACAATTTCTGATCCTTCTTATATTCTCTGCACTAACCCTCTCAGTTTTCAGCCAAAAAAGTGATAAACCTATTCCAAAAAACTTTCCTCCTGATCTATTGAGCCAAAATCCGGTGACCCCTGTAATTAACGACATTTTAGGATTTTACAACATCCGCCAATTCGGAGCCAAAGGTGATAGTATAAATTTTGATACTGATGCAATTAATAAGACCATTGAAGCTGCTTCTTCTGCCGGTGGCGGAACTGTCTACTTTCCAGCCGGGAAATATCTGAGTTTTTCAATTCACCTGAAAAGCAACATCACCCTTTTTCTTGACAATGGGGCTATTTTGATAGCTGCTGACCCAAACACGGGAAAAGGGGGTTATGATGCTCCCGAACCAAATGAATTTGACAAATTCCAGGATTTCGGACACAGTCACTGGCATAACAGCCTGATATGGGGAGAAAATTTACAGAATATAGCGATTATCGGACATGGGTTAATCGATGGAAAAGGTCTCACAAGATCGGGGAATACAAAAGAGGGGA
>JANXXP010000250.1 GCA_025350595.1 Bacteroidota bacterium | reverse complement strand
AATATCTTGCTTGAGAAATGTAATAGTTAGAGAACTATAGGTAATCTCAACCTTTTCTATTGTCAGATCATTAAAATTATCTTTAATTTTTAATGTTAAATATTTAGCGATAGTAAATAACTCTTTCATGATTAAATCTATTTAAATATTATTGATAGCTCCATATCATAGAAAATACTTTCGGAATATATATTTACTGGGAAGCTAAAATCCAAAACCGTGTAACCTTCAACTACTAATTTTTCAGCCCATTGATTATTAGCCTTATACATTAATGTACTTGATAGTTCTGATTCAATAATCCATCCTTTTTCATTTGTTTTATATTTTCCAGTTAGATTCTTAAAATCGTCTACAATTTCATCCCATTTATAATTTTTTCCTTCAATGTTAAAGATCTTACCCGCCTGATCAATGTCTGCAAAAACTTCTGCTTGCTTTCCTTCAGCTTTTAGAACATTTGCAATATCTATAACATGCGCCCTTCCATTTGTCGGCCTATAATTGCTATCTTACCGTTTGTACCTTGCCTTACTCCTTTTATAATCCTATTAGCAATAACATCACCTTCTTTATAGACATTAGTGGCAATTAATGTTCCCATTCTTTCAACTACATAATTCGCCTGTTGAGATTCTGTTAAACCTGGTGAAACAGATATTTTTCCATAACCCTCATAAACAATTGTGTTCTCATTTTCTATTACTTTGCCTACAAAGGTTTCTCCGGTTGCCGGATCAAATTTAATATATCTTTCGGTTGCTAAATCAAATATTTCAATCGTTTTAACAAGTTGTTTGTTGAAGAAGGCTGTTGCTTCCGGTGTTCCAAAACGAAGTGCATAAGCCAGGCGATATGATATTGCCTGCTTGCAGGCCATATAATACAACTTATTGCCTAACTGTTTGGCACCACCTTCGATGATTAAGTATTTGATACCAAGATCCCAAACCAAACCTTTTGCAATACTTTCTAAAAGGAAAACATCCACAGCAGCGAACACTCCATCAAGTGCAGCCTCTGTGTAAAACGTCTGATCCCCATTAGCTACCTTTGCTTTATAGTAAGAGTTTTTTACATTCCCAAACAGCAGATTCCACCATCTATCTCCAACCTGTTCTGCTACCCATTTTTCTTTTAAGTAACTAACTATTGTAAATTGAGTTGCACGCCATATGTGTTTTTTTAAATCGTCATTAATTCCTAATGAGAGTTGCCAGCTATCATTCTCTAATATTCGAAGCTTTTCATAATAGTAAGACTGGTGGATTTTTTGAATTTGCTCATTACTAAGTCCTTGTTTCCACTCATTGTTACATCCATCCTCTTCACAGAATTCACCCGTTAAGTCTTTCCATTTGTTGCCTTCAACAAAAACCCAGTTGCGGCCGGCTTCATCCCAATATGAGTCGCCTACAACAGGATATTTTGGGCATTTGGAACAATTAGGATTATCTACAAGAGGTGCATTTTCATGCCCTCTATAATATTTAGCAAGAGCCGTGTAAAAGGCCTCAAGATTTTCAGGAGTGTTTACCCATGTTGCATAGGGGTTGGTGGAAAGAACTATTTTTTCATAATCATCATAAAACTCACCCATAATTTGTATTTGAGTTGAAGTTTTATCAATGCTGTTGAACTGGGCTGAGCTGAACTTACTGGTGCAGTATTCTTTAAAATCTTTTGCTTTACCTGTAAATGGATTCTCTAAACAATTATTTATCAGTAAGATATTTGCTATTATTCCTTTCGTATATGAGAAAGTAGTAATAAGCGGCTTGCCTGCATTAAAATCTGATGCCCCATTTATGTTTTCAGGTACAGTGTATTGTGTTAGTAAATCTTCTTTTGTACAATTGCCTACATACATTATTGAGTTTACTGTGATATTATCTCCTTTTTTAAGGGTTGTATGGTCAGGATGCTTTATTTCAGTACCATCTTTCACGTACCCATAAAACATATTCTTTGTCAAGTCAATTGATGCAGTATATGTTGTTTTGTCCTCTTTCCATGAATAAAGTATTCCGTTAAGATGCTCTCCGTTTTTGAGTTTAACAAGATTTAGA
>JANXXP010000234.1 GCA_025350595.1 Bacteroidota bacterium | reverse complement strand
CACAATACACTAAGGCTGGTGACGGTAACTCCACTTTTGACCTTAACGTAAATAATATTGGCGCCTGGAGTGCTGACGATACCCTTATGGTAAGAAGTATTGCCGGCTCTGATGGAAAAGACCTGGTTTGCTTTGTAATTTCTAAAAATGTAGGTGCTGCAACAATTAAGATACAGCCTCTGAACGGTTCTGCTGGTTCTGGAACAACTGCCGGTAAAATAATCATACCAGCAACTATTCCTGTATCTACTCTGCTTGTCAGGATGGGACCTGCAAAGCACGAACTTGATGCGCAGACTTCACCTTACGCTATCATACCGGTGAAAGACTTCAACTACATGCAGATATTCATGGCACAGGTTGAAGAATCAACATTCCAGAAGATTCACGACAAAGAAGTTGACTGGTCATTCACTGACTACGAAGCTCAGAACATCTATGACCTCAGGCAGACAATGGAGTTCTCTTACATGTTTGGTTACAGGATGAAGTTCTTTGACGAGGTTAACGCAAAGGAAAGATACACCACTGGTGGAGTAACCAGGTTCATAACCAAGTCCCTTCAGTATGGAACTGGTGGAGCTGACCGTACCATAGACGATGCAACATTCGTTGATTGGACAAAATCAATCTTTACAGGTAACAGCGGATCGGAAACTAGGATATTCTTTGGTGGTGATGCTCTTACAGCTAACATCAGTAAGATTAGTACTGTACAGAAACAGATCGAGGCTAAGAAAACAGAAGTTAAATGGGGTATCAAATGGAACCAGATCGAAACTAACTTTGGTGTTCTACTTTATAAACACCACTCATTACTTGACCATGCAGGTTGGGGAGAGAACGGTATTGTCCTTGACATTAACCAAATTGAAAAACACACCATGAAGCCTATGGCTACTCGCAAACTGAACCTTAAAGATTCAGGACAGAGAAACGTGGATGCTGTTGTTCTTGAAGAAACCTCCGGTGTTATCACTCGTTACCCGGACACTCACGCAATCATAGGTCCAAAACCCTAATTGATATAGAATAAATCGGGGTGCTAACCACACCCCGTTTTTTCATTAAACCAAATTAATCTATTTAAAAACAGCATTATGATTACAAAAACTTATCAGGCAATTGGCTATCAGACATACGACATGTATGTTATGCTTGAAGGCCAGAGGGCGTTAATCTCTTTCAGGGGAGGTAGTTTAAGACCGCCTATCAATGGAACATTCCAAACAACAGACCCGAAGCTCCAGTCAGCACTGGCAAAAGACACAGCCAGAGATCTTACTTTCCAGGAAATTGGCTCATTTGATGATGAAGCTAAAGAGGATGAAGCAACCTCAGACGTAACCAAAGTAGATGGTATTATTACCGTCCAACGTGCAAGAGAATACCTGATTTCTAATATTGAAGGCATGACCCAGGGATCACTCCCAAATAGAACCGCGGTACTAGCTATTGCAGCTCAACACAAAATTGTTTTTACAGACCTCAAATAATTCCATCAAGTGGAAAGATCAGGGTTAATAAATAAAGTAAAGATCAAACTGGATGAACTCACCCCTGAGGGGGTGGGTCTTCCCTTTGATGACTATATCGGGCCTATGCTTGATGAAAGCGCTAAGGAGATACTTGAAAAGGGCCCCATGCACCTATTAACTTCTACTGATCTTATCATAACCGGCATCTTATATGCCAATAACAAAGCATACATACCTGTCCCTGTTGATTACATCAGGCTGGCAGAAATGAAATTTCCTTTATGGAAAAAGTCAGTTAAAAATGCAATTTCAACCGAGAACCCGGCTTATGCCATCCAGGAGAATGAATACCTGGCAGGTGGATACGGTAGACCCTCAGTAGTAAAGCTGAGTACCTCCCCTGTTGGCGGTGCGGTTTCAAAATATTTAGAGTGTAGCAAGGTAGTTGCTAGTGCAGTACCAACGTCAGCAAGTTACATCAAGACAGCGAAACCAGAGGAGCTGAATGACCTCCTGGCTGATAGTCTAAGTTGGCTTTGTTGTTCGAAGATATTCATTATCGGGAAGCAGGGAGACATGGCTAAAATAGCCTTAGAGCAATTTGCAAATTCATTAACACAATCATAGTACTAACAACTAAAATTATTCAAAATGGCAAACTATCAAAAAGACGTAATAGTAAAGAAGTGGACCCCAAAAATACTGCTTCATTCTTTGAAACACGCCTTCCCGGGATGGATTGGTATTTCTAATTCACAACTCACGCTTAATGACGTGCCTTTCTCCTGCCTGAAGGTGGTTAAAAAGAGTATTGGGGCTTATGGTGTAGCAGGTTGTGACTTCAATTTCGCTAACCCGGCTGACACAGCAGCTCAGAACATTAATATAGGGGCTATCGTCCCGGCTCATGCAAGAGTTCTAGAGGTAAGAATCAAGAATAAAATAACCTTCACCGGTGGTGTATCACTTGCTCTTACAGCCGGTAATGCTTCTGCTGGCGCTCAATTTCTGGCAAGTGTTCAGTGCTATACCATGAATACCATTGTAGGAACATTATTGGCCCTTCTCTGGACCGTACTTCCTACCAACGTAGCATCAAACGTATGGATCGGTGGTGTTCCTGGCGCAAACTGGTCATTAATCACAGGCGGGACA
>JANXXP010000223.1 GCA_025350595.1 Bacteroidota bacterium | reverse complement strand
AATATGACCAGAGTGGAGAATATCGAAGCAACCGCTAACGAAGACCTTTTTTCGGGAGTTCTGAGACATAGGTTAAGGTTAAGTGGCACAGGGCACAGGGCACAGGGCATAGGGCATAGGGCACAGGGCACAGGAAAATCTGAATTTTGATTAATTATTTTTGATCCAATTTCTTTTTTCAAGAAAACCTTGGCTAAAGTTAATATTTTCAATTAGTTGAGTCGCCAATTCTATCACTTCTGGGACAAGGTCACGAATTGCTTCCGGAATATACTCATGTGCTACCTGGTTCCTAAGGTCGCGGATCTCGATCATTTGATCAGCTGATTTTAGGATTGACATCTTTTCTCCTTTATTCATCATATCAATAAATGGAACAAATGGCTCATGAAGGAGCATCCATGCAGATCGAAGGACTTTTTGTGAATAAATATCAGATGCACGGTTGAATTTTGAGGTCAAAGAATCGAATGATTCAAGTTCTTCAAATGTATAATGAGCTTTGTTTCCAATAGATTGACACTTTCGGACTGAGAGTTTCAGAGTGTCAACAGCAGCTTTTAGTAAATCCCATTCGGATTGAAGAATATCCTTAATTGTTTGATCTTTATCAGGTATCATAGTTGGATACAATTAGTCCCAATTAATTTTCTGAATGAAGACTGATCATTATAAGTAAAATTAACCAAATCAACTTTTCGCCAACCAAATTTCTTAATAAACTCAACCCTGATCTTCCGAAATATGCGATTCTCAGCAAGCTCATTTGTCAGTATCAGAAGATCAATATCTCCACCAAGAGCATTATCATCAACCCGGGAACCGAATAAATAAACTGTGGATCCTGGAATTTTATCCTGAATAATGTTCCTTATAAAGCTTGAAATTTCGTAATCCAGACGCATTCCTGTGGATTAAAATTGGATTTTGACTAATGGTTTACAAGCTCAAATTTACTTGTATACCCCGGAACTATTTCCTTCATAGCTTCAATAATCTCAGTTCCGGACTTTTTGTAAATAACGTTAAGAGTATTATTTATTTTCAAATAGATTGTTTCGTAATCAGCATCTGCGACACGGGCAATACTTATTTTAGGATTGTGGGTTGGAAGTTGCTGCTCTGAGTCTGCAAAAAGCTCCTCATATAACTTTTCACCTGGACGCAATCCTGTAAATTTTATTTCTATATCATCATATGGTTCTAATCCTGAAAGCTGGATCAACCTGATTGCAATATCCAATATCTTTACGGGTTCTCCCATATCAAAAATAAAGATTTCTCCACCATTACCCATAAAACCAGCTTCCAGTACAAGCTGACAGGCTTCCGGAATAGTCATAAAGAAACGTGTAATGTCCGGATGAGTAATTGTAACAGGTCCACCATCGGCAATTTGCTTTTTAAACAGTGGAATGACAGATCCATTAGAGCCTAGAACATTACCAAAACGGGTTGTAACAAACTGAGTATCTGTCCCTAACCTTCTTGCCTGAGCCTGGACCAATAATTCACAAACTTTTTTACTTGCCCCCATCACATTTGTAGGATTCACTGCTTTGTCAGTTGAGATCATCACAAATTTTTCAGCCTTATATTTAATTGCCAACTCAGACATGATTTTAGTGCCACCAACATTAACCCTGAATGCTTCATGAGGATTAGCCTCCATGACAGGGACATGCTTATATGCTGCTGCATGAAAAATCACATCAGGACGATATTTCCTGAAAATCTGATCCATCCTGACCTCATTTGTAACATCACCGATAATCATTTCAAAGTGACAAGTGGAAAACTTATCTTTTAACTCGTTATCAAGATAGAAACAAGGAGTCTCAGCCTGATCAATCAGAATCAGTTGCTTGTACTTGTACCTGGTTAGCTGTCTTACAATCTCAGAACCTATAGAACCAGCTGCACCGGAGACAAGTATTGTTTTATTTCTTAAACCCTCCTCAATTCGCCTGAGATCAAGCTTAATAGGATCTCGACCCAAAAGATCTTCTATTTGAACTTTTCTCAGCTGTTTTACCTGCAAATGACCATTAAGCCATGTGTCAAATGATGGGGTATCAAAAATCTCGAGGCCAAGATTAATAACCGACTCAAGAATTTCCTTTTTCTTAGTAGCAGAAAGATTCTTGATTGCAAAAATAAAAACTTTAATTCCTTCTGATTCAATAAAATCTTTTGTCAATACATTTATCGAATAAACAGGAAACCCATCAACTTTTTTACCCTGAAGTTTTAAATTATCATCAATAAAACCTTTCAGCTGATAACCACTCCTGGGATCACTTTCAAGAACCCTTTTTACAATAATGCCGGTTTCACCTGAACCATAGATTAAGACATTTTTCCGGTTACTTGAGGGTACCGAAACATAAACATAAAACATTTTAATGGAAACTCTGAAGAAAATAAGTGCAACTGTTACAGCAACATAATGAATTGACAATATTGATAATGGGATATTCAGATATGAATTTAAATTAAGTCTTCTGCTTGCTACTGTCAGAATGATTAATACCAAAAAAGCAGATGAATTAGTAACTGCTATAATAAAGGTGTCCTTAACCGTTGTCTGACGAATAAGTCCGGTATAAGATTTAAAAAGAAACATGAACACCAGATATGCAGTACATATTAAAACTGCCTGATTTACTGCAACTAACATACTAAATATGTGTAAGTCGAAGTTGAATCTTAGTAAATAAGCAACAAGGAAAGTAAGAAAAACTGCTGTGATATCTATAAACAGAACAAACCAACGAGGCAAAGAATGATTTCTGAAAATTTCTATTGTTCTGTGCTTAAGCCTATTAATCATGATAAAACAATAAAGTAGACAAATTTAGTTAAAATTTGTTAAAGAATTCTATAACTATGACGAAATAAATCAGATAATGGTTGCTTAAAGAGGCATGGGGCATGGAGCATGCTTCCGCCCCGTCAGTCACAATACAAATTCATGTATGTGCCTGAATATTGGGCTATTAATATATATATTGTAACAAATGTTACAAATTACTCCAGTACCATTTTACTGCTTCTTCAAGTCCGTCAGTAACATTCTTAACGGGTTTATATCCAAGTAGTTTATTAGCTTTCTCAATCGATGCAATGGAATGAGGAATATCCCCTTCCCTGAAGGGTCCATACTCAGGTTCAATTGAACAAACATCTTTGTCTAACCTTCCGGCAAACCTTCGTATTATTGAAAAAAGCTCGTTAAGTGTCGTCCTTTCACCGTGAGCAACATTATAAACCTGGTTCAGAGCCTTTTCATCCTTAACAATCGCTGCCAGATGGTTTACCTGTATGACATTATCAATATATGTAAAATCGCGTGAAACACTTCCATCACCATTAATGAGTGGAGGCTCATGCAGCATCAGCATCTTCACGAACTTAGGAATAACAGCAGCGTATGCTCCATCCGGATCCTGGCGTCTGCCAAAAACATTGAAATACCTGAGTCCAATAACTTTTATTCCATATGTCTTCGCAAAATTGTCAGCGAACAGTTCATCGACATATTTTGTAATTGCATAAGGTGAAAGTGGAGATCCTATCTTATCTTCAACTTTCGGAAGATCAGGATGATCACCATATGTTGACGAACTTGCAGCATATATGAACCTTTTAACTTTAGCTTCTTTGGCTGCAAACAGCATTTTGACGAATCCTCCGATATTGACATCAGTTGTCGTTACCGGATCTTTTATTGAACGGGGCACAGAGCCTAATGCTGCTTCATGAAAGACAATATCAATGTTTGCAACTGCTGCTTCGCAATCATCATAATTACGTATATCTCCTTCAATGAGCTTAAACTTTGGATTATCAATAAATGATATAAGATTTTCTCTTTTTCCTGTTGAAAAGTTATCAAGGCAAACCACATAATTTCCGGAAAACAACAATGACTCCACAAGATTTGAGCCGATAAATCCCGCTCCGCCTGTAACCAACACTCTGCTATCGCTCAACGTTCGTTCCATCAACTTTTGAAAAAAAAACAATATTACTAATTTTAACAGAATTTAACATCATAAACCTTATACTTTTTCGAACATAAAGAGTATTTCTTTTAATATAAATTCGGCAGTTTTTCCATCACCATAAAAACCAGGATATTCCAGAACTGAATGCAAATCCATTAGCTTCAGGAATTCTTCAGAAATACGTACAGGATCAGCGTCCACAAGCTTAGCAGTACCATTATTAACAAGTTCAACCCATTCAGTTTCTTTCCTTAATACAATGCAAGGTTTTTTAAAGAAGTGTGATTCTTTCTGAACACCACCAGAATCAGTAACAATCATCCTGCAGTTTTTTTCAAGAAGTATCATTTCAAGAAAGGATACAGGAGGAATAATTTTAATGTGTTTACATGTACTTAATACATCGTACAAAACAGGTAACTTAGTCTTCAGTGAAATAATGGTCCTTGGATGTAACGGCATTACAAGAATTATGTCATTCTCTTCTGCAAGTTTTTTAAGAGTAACAAGTATTTCTTTTAACCTTACAGTATCGTCTGTATTTGTATCCCTGTGTATCGTAACCAGGATATAATTATCTCGTTGCAGTGACAAATGTTCAAGGAATGAAGCTTTCTTCTTTTCAGCAAGACCAGCAAAAAACAAGGTATTATCGTACATAATATCTCCAGTGAGATAGATCTTTGGATTATCTATTGTATACGGAGGACTATTTTCCGGTCGGAACCCTTCACTCATAAGGTTTTTGAAGGCAGCATTTGTAGGTGCAAAAAGTAGAGTCGAAGAATGATCGCTCATAATACGGTTAAGCTCCTCTGGCATTGTTTTATTGAATGATCGAAGTCCAGCCTCAATATGAATTATAGGAAAATGAAGTTTTGACGACGCCAAAGCTCCTGCCAGAGTCGAATTTGTATCTCCATACAGCAAAACACAATCAGGTTTTTCTTTTAAGAGAACTTCTTCAAGACCTGTAATCATCATTGATGTTTGACGACCGTGCCGTGCAGAACCAACGCCAAGATTAAAATCAGGTTTATGAATCTCCAGTTCCTCAAAGAATACATCCGACATCTCCTTATCATAATGCTGACCTGTATGAACCAGAATTTCGGCAATATTTTTCGAAAAATGCTTTCTGATTGCTCTGCTGATTGCTGAGGCTTTTATTATCTGAGGCCTTGCACCAACAATATTCAGGAGTTTAATCTGCGGCATTAAATAGTATTTTTTTTATCAGTGTCCAAAGATAGAAAAAAAAGCGATGTTTGATCCATTATTAAACAAGAAGGGCATCTAATTGTACAGATGCCCCTATTTTTTTGACGAAAGTCTATTTCGCGTAGTTTACCGCCCGGGTTTCGCGGATGACAGTAATTTTTATCTGCCCAGGATATGTCATTTCATTCTGAATTTTCCGCGCAATTTCGAAGGAGAGTCCTTCCGCTTCTTTATCGTTAACTTTTTCAGCTCCTACGATAACACGAAGTTCTCTTCCAGCCTGAATGGCATATGTTTTTGTGACACCAGGATACTGAAGTGCTAATGATTCAAGCTCTTTTAACCTTTTTATATATGATTCAACAACCTCACGACGTGCGCCGGGACGAGCACCCGAAATAGCGTCACAAACCTGTACTATAGGTGCCAGAAGTGTCGTCATTTCAACTTCATCGTGGTGAGAACCGATTGCATTACAAATCTCGGGCTTCTCCTTATATTTTTCTGCCATTTTCATTCCCAGTATTGCATGTGGCAATTCCGGTTCATCATCGGGTACTTTTCCAATATCGTGAAGGAGTCCGGCTCTCTTTGCAAGTTTAGGATTCAAACCCAGTTCTGCAGCCATTATAGCACATAGGTTAGCAACCTCACGGGAGTGCATCAAAAGGTTTTGTCCATAAGAGGATCTGTATTTCATCTTACCGATTAATCTGATAAGCTCTGGATGAAGACCATGAATACCAAGATCAATTGTAGTTCTTTTTCCTATTTCGAGGATCTCTTCCTCTACCTGTTTCCTGGTTTTTTCAACCATCTCTTCTATTCTTGCAGGATGAATTCTTCCATCTGTAACAAGTTGATGAAGAGCTAGCCGTGCTACTTCCCTTCTTATAGGATCGAATGCTGAAAGGACAATAGCTTCAGGAGTATCATCAACAATGATTTCAACACCTGTTGCCGCTTCCAGTGCTCTTATATTACGACCTTCGCGACCAATAATACGACCTTTCATCTCATCAGATTCGATATGAAAAACAGTAACGGCATTTTCGATCGCATTCTCCGCTGCTACTCTCTGTATTGTTTGAACCACGATTCTTTTGGCCTCTTTGTTAGCAGTCATTTTTGCTTCATCAAGGATTTCATTGATATAGGACATAGCACCTGTTTTTGCTTCCTCCTTCAATGACTCTATAAGATGATTCTTTGCTTCTTCTGCCGAAAAGCCTGAAATAGCTTCAAGCTGGTCAACCTGTTGTTTATGGAACCTGGCCAGCTCCTCAGATTTCTTTTCAACCAGTTCGAGCTGTGAAGTTAAATTTATGCGGATAGCTTCAGCTTCATTCTTTTTTCGCTGAGTCTCTTCAAGTTTCTGAGAAAGAGCCTGTTCTTTTTGAGTAATTCTGCTTTCGGCCTGCCCTATCCGGCTGTTTTTCTCATTTATTACCTTCTCATGTTCTGTTTTAAGCTGAAGAAATCTCTCTTTTGCCTGTAGAATTTTTTCTTTTCTTATCACTTCTGCTTCAGCTTCTGCTTCACTGACAATTTTCTTACTTCTGCTTCTGAGTGCCAGTTGCCAAACGAAATATGAGCAACCAAAACCTATAACGAGGGCTGATATGCAAAATGAAATCATCAGACCATTACTTAGTGTTCCTATCATTAAAGTCATCATTTATCAATTTAGTATATATTTAATAAAAAACCCGCAAAGTTCCTTCAGCTTTTATAAAACCCCATATCTGAATGGTTGGAGCTACTAATCCAGTTTGAACGTCCACTGTCCCGCGATTAGGGGGATCCCGACGAATCGGGATGAGGCCTGTTCTACCTGAACTAAGGGTTGCTCCAAAGTTTTAACTGTTGAGTTTCAAAAATGAATGAAGAAACAATGCGGGCAATTCAATTATATTTTAAAGAACGCTGTTACTCTTTCTCTTCAAGAACTGAATCAATCTTACATATCAGTTCTTTCAGGGCATCCGGGAGATAATCATTCTCAAGCTTTTCTTCTTCTTCTGTGAGTTTAATCACATACTGCAGGGAAGCCATTGCCAAAAAATCCTGTACATCCTTATCGGTGTACCGCTGCTTGTACTGCAGCACCTTTTCATTAATCATTCTGGCTGCTTTCCTGATCTTCTCCTCATTCTCCCGTTCCACCTTTAATGGATAATATCTGTCAGCTACATTTACCCTTATCGAAAGCTTATCATCCATTATTATATCTTATCTGTTTAAAAGAGCAACACATCTGTCAATTTCCCGCACCAAATCTGTTATTTTTTTCTTCGCTTCCACAGCGTTTTCACCTTCTCCCAACAATGCTCCTGATAATCTAACTCTCTCGTATTTAATTTCCAATTCTTTAATTTTCGCATCACGGTCATAAAGTTTGATTTTTAAATCTTCATTTCCGCTCTTTAGATCAGTAACCTCAGTCCTCAGAGTATTATATCGGTTTAATAATTCATCCAGCTTTCTGTTTAAAACTATTAATTCCTCGTAACCCTTACCGGACATATTAATTTCTTTAGTACAAAATTAACATTGTTAATGATATTTTCAAAAATTTAGATGAAATAGTTTGACTAAATGAACCATAAGTATAGCTTTACACCTCTTTTAACAACAAATATCTATTTCCGATGCTTTTTACAAGGTTATTAATTATTAGCGTATTGTTTTTCAACGTATTAAACATCAATGAAAAAGATAAATCTCTGTTCATTTCTCCTCTTAAAATACCTCTTCTATTATCAGCAAATTTCGGAGAAACCAGGATCGATCACTACCATTCAGGAATGGATATCAGAACCCA
Organism: Bacteroidota bacterium; assembly: GCA_025350595.1. Lineage (GTDB taxonomy): Bacteria > Bacteroidota > Bacteroidia > Bacteroidales > VadinHA17 > LD21. The sequence goes on along the minus strand of JANXXP010000223.1, from coordinate 5,612 downwards.
GAGTGTTACCGGTAAAGAAGTTGTAGCTGCAGCAGATGGATTTATTTACAGGATTGGTGTATCTCCCGGAGGATATGGGAATTCAATATTCATAAGGCATCCTTCGGGATACTCAACTATATATGGTCATCTTGAAAGATTCGCTCCTGAAATTGAGGAATATGTAAAAACCTGGCAGTATGAAAATAATAGCTTTCAGGCTGTAATATGGCCAGCAAGAGAAAAATTTCAGGTAAAACAAGGCCAGCTTATAGCATATTCCGGCAATTCAGGTGCTTCCGGGGGACCTCACCTTCATTTTGAGATAAGAAAATCAGAAAACGAGGTCCCGGTCAATCCTTTGCTGTTTAATTTTGAAATCAGAGACAAGATTGCACCTGTAATTGAAAAACTCGCTATCTATCCTATAAATAAACATACCTTAATAAACAACGAGAACAGAGTAAAAAAGATTAAGGTAACAGGAGAAGCGGGTAAATATTATATTCCGGATGAAAACGAGATAAATATCAGTGGATTAGCAGGTTTTGGTATTAAATCGTTTGACTTGCTTGATGACAGCAATTTTAAATGCGAAGTATACTCAATCGAATTTAAAATTGACAGCATCCCTGTTTTCAGATATGTGATGGATGCTTTCACATTCGATGAATCAAGATATGTTAACAGCCATATTGACTATGAAACTTATATGAGGGAAAACGTTTACTATGAAAGGACGTTTGTTCTTCCTAATGATAAACTTAGTTTATATAAGGATCTTGTTAACAGGGGAATATTTAATTTTAATAAAAATAAAGTTTATCATGCTCAAATAACAGTTACTGATGCCTATAACAATGTTTCAACACTTTATTTTAATATCAAATCGGAATTAACGAATTTACAAAACACTCCAAAACCATTACCAGAAGATGTGAAAGTAATGCCATTCAACAAAAGCAATAAATTCAGCGCAGAAAATTTTTATATGAACATCCCTTTAGGAGCGCTTTACGACACCTTAAACTTCTCATACAGAAAGACTCCGGGAACCAGAGAAATGTTATCAGATCTGCATCATGTTCACACAATTTATACCCCGTTGCAAAAAGCATGTACAATATCAATAAAACCTGATAAAATTCTTACAGGGAAGGAAGCCAAGATGCTAATTGTCAAGCTTGGAGACGATAATCAAAAAAGCACAATGAAGAGTAATTGGACTAGCGGTTATCTGACAGCAGACATATTGTCATTTGGAAATTATTTTATTGGTGCCGACAGTGTAGCGCCTGAAGTTACATCTCATGGATTTATTTCCGGCGATAATCTTTCAGAAAAAAAAGATCTAAGAATTGACATATCAGATGCATATTCAGGAATAAAATCGTACGAACCATTATTAGATGGTAAATGGGCTTTGTTTGAATATGATCAGAAAAACAATATCCTGGTTTACAAATTTGATGAATATAGAATTTCAAAAGGAACCAAACATAAGCTGGTACTGAAAGTAGTTGATAATGTTGATAATATATCCACTTACAAGTGTGATTTTATCTGGTAATCAAATAAATTAGAAGAAAACCCGATAAAATTGACTATCTTTGCCGGATGCAAGAAAAAAAACAAATTATCTTTAAAACACCTGACATTACCAAAATGCAGGAAGTAGTGATAAATAACAGAACAAAGATTTATATCGCTGTCGGGGCAGATCCTGAAGAAGCGAGAAGCCGTTATCAGGCAAGACAGGATGCAAAGGGAAAAGCTTTGTTTGCACCTAAAAAAGCGGCCCTGGCCTAGGTAGAAGAAGAAATTCACAGAAATTGTGGATTGCGGATTTAGTATTAATAAAATCCGAAATCTGAAATCAGAACCGAGCCGAAGGCGAGCTCGGCGAAGCCAAATCTGAAATTCTTTTAATTGATCTTCGAAGGATAAACTCCTTTGGCGATCATTTTATTGATACTATCGACAACAAATGGTTTGTCTTCGCGATAAGTAACTCCAAACCATCTTTCGTTGCTCATAAGTATTTTTATTGTGATCTCGCCGTTCTTTACAAATTTATCAACTGAAGTAGGAATGTCAAGTTCTGATTTGAGTTCCATCCCGCTTTTGGCAATAAAACTTTTGAATTCAGATCCAAGAAAACTATAACATGAAGGTTTGAATCCCCACAAATTCATAGAAACAACCTCATCACCTGTAAATTTCGTGATTTTGCCATCTTCTGATACAACTTTTGCACCATCATGGGTTTTTTCTATCTGACGGGTTTCTACAATATTCTTAAGTAATCCGTTTTGCACACCACAAACCCCTCTGTTAACATGGCCATGATCTGAAAGCGTATTCTTCAATTTATAACCAACTATGCAATAACAGTTTGGATCTTTATCATTTACAAGAAAATCATGAAGTGTATTAAATGATTCAACACCATAATAATCATCTGCATTGATGACACCAAACGGCTCATGAATTTTTTCTGAAGTAACGAGAATAGCATGACTTGTTCCCCATGGCTTTTGTCTTTCCGGATTTACTTTAGCCCCGTCAGGTAAATTTGTTATTTCCTGAAAAACATAATCAACTTCAATTTTACCCTTAAGTCTTTTTACAAAACGTTCCTTAACCTGTTCCTCAATATCTCGTCTGATCACAAAAACTATTTTACCAAAACCTGCACGGATGGCATCATAGATTGAATAATCAATAATTGTTTCGCCTGAAGGGCCTACTTCATCAAGTTGCTTGTTGCCACCATAACGTGTTCCCATTCCAGCTGCCAGAACTAATAGAGTTGGTTTCATAATCAAGGTTTTTTTGTTCAATACAATTATAAGGAAAAAAATATTACTTTTAATATGAAAATTTAAAAAATCCCAACCTGAGTATTTTAGGTTTAGGGGTGGGGCAAAAGAAGAAAATCAAAGATTTATGGATTTTAAACTCGAAATATGTGTAGATAATGTTGAATCAGGTATCAATGCTGAGGTTGCGGGAGCAAATCGTATTGAGCTATGCAACAATCTCCCGGAAGGAGGAACTACACCAGGGTATGGAACAATATTATCTGCCAGAAATAATCTGAATATCGATATCAACGTGTTAATCAGACCAAGAGGAGGTGATTTTCTTTATACTGATATTGAATATGACATAATGCGAAGAGATATTGAACTTTGTGGTGAGGTCGGAGTTAACGGAATCGTAATTGGAATATTATTACCAGATGGCTCAGTTGACCTTGAACGAACTGCAAAAATTATTGAGCTCGCACATCCAATGCCGGTTACTTTCCACAGAGCCTTTGATATGTGCTCCAACCCAATGAAAGCTTTGGAAGCGATAATAGCCTCAGGAGCAGCAAGATTACTAACATCAGGACAGGAAAACAAGGCATCTGAAGGATCTGAATTAATTAAAAAGCTAGTTGAAAAAGCCGGAGACAGGCTAATCATCATGCCGGGTAGTGGCATAAACGAGTCCAATATTTCACAAATTGCTAAGAAGACAGGGGCAAAAGAATTTCATCTTACAGGCAGGAAACTTTTGGACAGTGAAATGGTTTACAGAAATGAAGGTATAACAATGGGTGGAATATCAGGATACCCTGAATTTTCAAGAAAAGTTGCTGATCCTGATATGATAAGAAACATAATCAGTATTCTTAAATTGATTTGATATATCCTTTGTAGATTTATAAGGGATGTTACCTTTGTGATTCTTTAAATTTACTTTCTATCATTACTTATATTAAAGTGTATTATATGAAAAAACTTTTTGCATTACTACTTGGTATCATGCTTACCGGGCTGCTTCCGGAGCAGATTACTAATGCCTGCACTAATTTTCTGGTAACTAAAGGAGCGTCTAAAGATGGCTCAGTTATGATTACCTATTCTGCAGATTCTCATGTACTTTATGGAGAACTTTATTTTTGGCCTGCAAAAAACTGGCCTACAGGAACGATGGTTGATATATATGAGTGGGACACGGGAAAATATCTTGGAAAAATTCCACAGAAGTCTCACACCTATTCAGTTGTAGGTAATATGAATGAGCATCAGGTTTCAATCGGAGAAACAACCTTCGGCGGACGCCCTGAATTGGCAGATTCTACTGGGATAGTCGATTATGGTACACTTATATATTTTACTCTTCAGAGAGCCAAAAGTGCCAGAGAAGCAATCCTTACATTTTCACAGCTTGTAACGGATTATGGATATGCAAGCTCCGGAGAATCCTTTTCAATTGGTGATGCAAATGAAGCATGGATTCTTGAATTAGTTGGGAAAGGTCAGGGTAAAAAAGGAGCTGTGTGGGTTGCCAGACGTATTCCTGATGGTTATATTTCAGGCCATGCAAATCACCCAAGGATAACAACCTTTCCTCTTGCTGATGGAGTTAAATCGATAACAACAAAGCAGTTGGATAAAATTTATAACCCTGAAGTAGAAACTATTTACGCCTATGATGTAGTTGATGTAGCTCGTGGTTACAAGTGGTTTGAAGGTCAGGATAAAGATTTCAGCTTCAGTGACACTTATGCTCCTCTTGATTTTTCAGGTGCAAGATTCTGTGAAGCAAGAGTATGGTCGGGTTTTAATATGGTGAACAGTACAATGGGTCAATATCTTGACTATGCAATGGGTGAAAACCTGAAGAACAGGATGCCTTTATGGATTAAACCAGATAACAAACTAGGTCCGAAGGATGTAATGGGAATGATGCGCAATTATTATCAGGGTACTCCCATGGATATGACAAAAGACGTTGGAGCAGGTCCTTATGGAAGCACAGTCAGATGGAGGCCAATGGAATGGAAAGTTGACGGAGTCGGGTACATACATGAAAGAGCTATTTCAACACAGCAGACCGGATTTTCATTTGTGGCACAGAGCCGCTCATGGCTTCCTGATCCTGTTGGCGGCATCAATTGGTTTGGTGTGGATGATACCTACTACACAGTATATTCCCCGATGTATTGCGGAATAAACAAAGTGCCTGAAACCTTCGCAGTAGGAAACGGAGACATCATGACATTCAGTGATAATTCGGCTTTCTGGGTATTCAACCAGGTAACGAACTTTGCTTATACAAGAACCCGCCTGCTTATCGGTGATCTTCAGAAAAAGCAATCAGAACTTGAAGATGGCTATATGAAAGAAACGATTAATGTAGATAAATCGGCCGAAGCTCTCTACAAAAAGAATCCGGCAGAAGCGGTAAAATTTCTAACAGACTATTCAGTCAAATCAGGAAATAGTACTGTTATGCAATGGAAAGAGCTTTATAAATTTCTGTTTGTAAAATACGTTGATGGCAATGTCAAAGAGGCAGTTCCTGTCCCAAAAGGTTATAAATTTCACGTTCCTAAGCTCACTCAACCCGGATATGGGGATGAGTGGAACAGGCTTATTGTGAAGATGACCGGGGATAAGTATCGGGAGAAGTAGGTTTGGTTAAGTCGAAAGTCTATAAAGTTTAAAATTGTCATGCAGACTTTACAGACTCAAATTACCTGTCAAATCAATTGAATTAAACTTTTTTTTCTTAGTTTGAGGATTATCAGAATTTAATTAGTAAGTTTGCGACCGGATTTTTAAAGTCAAAATGAG
>JANXXP010000215.1 GCA_025350595.1 Bacteroidota bacterium | reverse complement strand
GTTAAACAACATACAAAGGTAATAAATAAAATTAAAAATATGTAATTTAACATTTTTTAACATATTCATTTACAGATAGTTGTAATTCAAATTAGTACGTATTTTATTTGACAGACAGAGTCTCTGGAAGTGTAATAAATTATCGTCGGTTTTAGCCAACGATAAGTGAAAAAGTAAGTAAAAATTAATGCAAATTGATAATTAATACCTTGCTACCAGAGGCATTCTTCTTCCGGCACCGAATGCTTTTGACGAGATTCTTAATACAGGAGGTGCCTGGTATCTCTTATATTCATTAAAGTCGATCATACTGATAACTTTATTTACGATATCCTTGTCCGAGCCTTCGCTGATTATTTTTCCAGCTGGGTTTTGCAGTTCAATATACTGGTATAAAATTGCATCCAGTTTGTCGTAATCGGGAAGAGAATCGGTATCGCGCTGGTCAGGCCTTAATTCAGCTGATGGAGCTTTATTAATTGTATTTTCAGGGATAATTGTCTTCTCTCTGTTAATATATTCTGAAAGTTTGTAAACATCAGTTTTGTACACATCTCCTATAACTGATAAACCTCCTGCCATATCTCCATAAAGTGTTCCATAACCCACGGCAGTCTCACTCTTATTTGAAGTATTCAGTACAATACAGCCGTACTTGTTCGAAATAGCCATAAGCAAAATGGCCCTGACTCTGGCCTGGATGTTTTCTTCAGTCACATCTTTGTTTTTTCCATTGAAAAGAGGTGAAAGAACATCCTCAAAGGCACTGAATGGTTTTTCAATATTCACAATGTCATACTGAACATTCAGCGTTTTGGCAAGAGCAATAGCATCATTTACGGAATGGTCCGACGAATAACGGGAAGGCATCAATACTGCTCTTACATTCTTATTTCCAAGGGCTTCTGTAGCCAGATACAAACAGATTGCCGAATCAATTCCTCCTGAAAGTCCTACAATACCGCTTTTTAGTCCTGATTTCGCAAAATAATCACGGATGCCTAAAACAAGGGCACTGTGTATAAGCGATATTGTGGCTGGTCTGGTATAGTTAACATTAGTAGTACCCGAATTTACCTCTTCAAGGGAATATGTTTTAACTGCTTCCTCAAAGAACGGAAGCCGATCGATTATTTCACCTTTGCCGTTTACTACTAATGATGCCCCGTCAAAGATAAGCTCTGTATTTGCGCCAACTTGATTTACAGATATAACCGGTATTTTATATTTTTTCGCTTTCGATCTGAAGATATTCTCTTTAGCTTCAACTTTTGAATAGGAAAACGGCGAAGCTGAGATATTGATTATGATATCCGGATTCTGTTTTGAAAGCTCTTCCATTGGTGATACTGTGTACAATCTTGTCTTTTCAAATTCATTATCGAAAGGTTGTTCATCCCAGAGATCTTCACAGATGGTTATAGCTAATTTTTTCCCTTTGAAGGAGAATACAGTGAACCTGTTTTCCGGTTCAAAGTGCCTGTATTCATCGAAAATGTCATAAGTGGGGAGAAGTGCCTTATTGGCTGAGAAGATAATTTCCCCTTCCGACAGTACTAGTGCCGAATTAAAAAGTTTCTTCCCTTCCGGTTTTGTATTTAGGGTTGGGGAGCCTACAATTGCCACTATTCCTGTGCATTCTTTTGCTATCTCATTTACTGTTGTTCGGCACTTTTCTATAAAATCGAGACGGTCGAGCAAATCGAGAGGCGGGTACCCGGGTATACATAATTCTGAAAAAACAACCAGGTCTGATCCTTCCGATTTTACTTTTTTAATAGTGTTGCATATTAAATCCCTGTTCCTGTCAAAGTTCCCGATATGATAATTTAGCTGAGCTATGGTGATTTTCATAAGGATCACGTTAGAAGTTAATACCCAGTCTGAAACTCAGTATCTTTTGCGAAATATTGTCTTTAGTTTTTTTCCCATAGTCTTTGGTAACATCGAGGAAATTGTTGTCGAAATTCAGGCCTGCTACTAAAGCAGTGTTTCCTCCAAGTGAGTATTCTACACCTGCTGTTACGTGATAAGACAGGTTGAACATGTTTAATTCCTTCATGGCATTTTCATTTGATATCTTCAATATGGGGATATCTGCTTTCCCTCCCAAAACTACTTTTGGATCGAGACCTATATCCGAAAAAAAAGTCACATACCCTATTTGGTTAGTCTGAAGTTTTAGCCCTATCGGAATAGACAAATACTGAATCTTATAGGTAACAGGTGTACCGGGTAAAACTGTTGATGTGGAATTAGTAAACTCCATTTTGGTTGTATCGCTGCTTTTGAGTCTTCCCCCGACATTGAGCAGGCTTATTCCGGTAGAAAAAGCATAGTTCGGAGTGAAATACTTATTAAAGGTCAATCCGAAATTGAATCCTGCTGCAGCCCCATTGTTTGTCACCTGTTTTGTGTCGGATGAGAACCAGCTTATAGCAGGATCAGCATGCAATCCCAAAATTATCTTTTGCTGGGCATCGACCTGGATACTTGAAATTGCAGCAAATAGCAAGCATATTAAGATAAACCGTGACCTGGTAATTTCAAAGCTTTGTATTTTCATAATATATTCCCTTGATGAAGTATTAAATATAATTTCAGAGTTACCTATATTATCTTTTTTAACCGCAAAGGGCTCAAAGTTGTAGCAAAGTTCGCAAAGTAAAATATTGCTTTTTAGATCTTTGCGATCTTTGCGTAATCCCGATAGCTATCGGGACTTAGCGATCTTTGCGGTTAATGGATTTCATTTTTATAGTCAGTCCTTTTAAGATTTTATCTCATATCCTGTTTCAATGCTCTGGATAATCTCATGTAAAAATAACAAATAATAAGATAAGTTATTGTGTCAATATCAGATGTGTCAGCTTTAATATTAAAACCTATTTTGAAAATTGCGGATTTCGGATTTCGGAATTTGGATATGATTCTCAATCTGCACTCTGCAATCCGCAATAATTTAAATCATAATTTTTTATAGAAATTTATTAATACTTAGTCATCATACGATTATCACTATACCAGTAACCATTCAATCGAAAAAGTGTTTATTTTTGACTACTTAAAAAAGAGGCTGTTATGAGAATCCGGTTTATATATCTTATCATCTTATTATTACTGGTTCCGGCGATAATTTCATGTAAGAAAAATCAGTATAAAGTCAATATTTCATCGATAAATGCCAAAGTTGAGATAAAGCGGCTTGAAGTCGATCTCTTCAACTTAAACCCAAACGAGATTACAGCAAAAGTACCTATGCTCAAAGAAAAGTATAAAGGATTTCTTCAGTACTTCAGTTATGTGATAAATGCAGGAGATATTAAGGAGAACTCTTTTGGTGACTTTCTTGTAAAGTTTTGTACTGATAAGCAGAATAATGATGTATATGAACTAACTATGAAGCTCTATCCCGATGTTAAGAAGGTGGAGTCAGGACTTCAGGATGCATTCCGTCATTATCTATATTATTTTCCAGGGGCTCAGGTGCCGGCTGTTTTTACATGTATAGCAGGCTTTAATAACAGTATTATCACTGGCGATTCTGTGATCGGGATTGGGTTGGATAGATATCTTGGCGCTGACTGTAAATATTATCCGATGCTTGAGATTTACAAATATATGGCGGTAAAGATGACACCCGATAATATTGTTTCTGACTGTATATATGGATTTGGCGCTTCCGAATGGGATTTTGCTACACTCAAGTACCCTTCGGACAATGTTATGGCTGAAATAATTCATAATGGTAAGCTTAAATATTTCGAAAAATGTATGCTGCCCGAATCGAATGATGAGCTGATCTTTGGATTTTCAAAGGATCAGTTGAAATTCTGCAAGAAAAATGAAGGCACGATGTGGCAATACCTTGTTGAGCACGATATGCTTTTTAACACAGAGCAGTTCACCATTCGCAAATTGACAGGAGAAGCTCCCTTTACAAGCTATTTTACAAAGGAATCACCTGGTAAAGCGGCGGTATGGATAGGATTCAGGATAGTTGAATCGTATATGAAGAAAAATCCGGGAGTAAAACTTTCAGATATTATGAATAACACTGATGTTCAGGGCATACTGGAGAAGTCGAAGTATAGTCCGCAGTAAGAAAATTCTGGTTATAGCTTGCACGGTTCTACCGTTCTGATATTATTAATTATTAGCTGAGGCGGCCGTCCTCGTAAGGCAACTTTACTATTATATCTTTCTTATGTTGTCTTGTTTTATAGTTCTTTTGTTCTATAAGCACTTATGCTAAGCTGCGAAAATATTATGCGTGGTAAAGTAATTCTAAAACAAATTGGTAAAGTCATAATTTTCATGGCAGATTAGGAATGTTTAAAGTATGACAAACCAATTAAAGGAGGGACTATATTTTACCTGCATAGAGTTGCTGATGTAGTTAAAGAGATTGAGTAAATTCGGTTTAAAGCCATTGAAATACTTGAACATACAAGAGAGAAGAAATGTTACTACATAATAGGTTATAAATAATTTGTCGGATAGTACCAGACCCAAACAAATCACCTTATCAATTTGGCTTTTATTGAATTTCAAAAGTTATATTTGAGAATCTTTAATATCAATTTAATACGGAATAAATGGATAAGCTGTTATCAATTAACACATTAGAAGACATTCATCCTCAGTAGCGTCAAACACCTATTGGATTACTCCTTGAGTTTCATAACCTGGATCGTCCACTTGAACCTTTTGATAAAGCCCAGCTGCTTGTTGGTATGTGTATGGATAATCGCAAACATCTTCACATGCCTGACAATTTTGCTTTTATTATTCGATCAGGAGGAGCAAATTTAAGGTATAGTGAATTTAAAGTTTCGTATGCTATTGCAGTAGGACAAGTCAGCTATATTGCTTTAATAGGACACAACAACTGTGGAATGGTCAACCTGATTTCACGGCAAAATGATTTTGTCAACGGGTTGGTCACAAGAGCTGGATGGCCTAAGGAAAGAGCAGAAGAGCATTTTATACAGTTTGCTCCAATGTTCGAAATTGGGAATGCGATTGACTTCATTTTAAGCGAGACAAAGCGATTGAGGCTAAGGTATCCAAAGATTATGATTGCTCCACTATTTTATTTGGTTGAGGACAATAAACTTTATTTCATTAATGAATAAAACTTCAGATCTATTCTATTGGTGATCTGGATGATTTCTTCTGGCATAAGACAATATGGTATGCACTGAAGAAATCAGGTTCAATAAAATCATTGGCTTTATTATATGTCGGAATGGATACACCGACACTTCTATTATTTTATAAAGAAGAATCTCAATTTTCAATTCAACTAACTGAAGCTATCAGAAATATACTTCCGGTATGCTTTTATGCTCATTTAAGCCCCGGATTGTCCGATCTGTTTGGGAAAGAAAATATCCTTAATTATTATGGATCAAATTATAAAATGATTTTGAAGAGTAAAGTTGATCCTCCGAAAGATGAGAATATTAGGAGATTATTATTCGATGATCTGGGGGTAATTGAGAGATTTTATTCTGTTTCCTATCCCCAAAATTGGTTTGACAGCCGTATACTGAAATCAAATAAATGCTTTGGTTACTTTATAGAAGATAAGCTGGTTGCCGTTGCCGGGATTCATGTATATTCTGAGGAATATAAGGTGGACGCATTGGGAAATATTGCCACTCATCCTGATTACAGAGGACAGCAACTAGGCTATAAACTTACATCCGCATTATGTTTTGATCTTCAGAAAAGTGTTGATTTTATTGGATTGAATGTCAGATCAGATAATGAATATGCTATTAAGTGTTATAAGAAAATCGGATTTGAAATAGCAGGTATATACGATGAGTGTTTAATAAGAAATGACAATCATTCCTTTTAGTGATCAGGATTATTTGGATCTGCTTGTCAGATGCCAGAAACCACAAACCATGCATTTGTAGACGTGTATTTCCTGAACTTTCCGGTTTTCTTTGATATACTTAATCATATCATGAGCCTCCTCCGGAGAATTGTAAATTGTCTTTTTACATGGAGGCCCTATGGGCGCTATATTTTTTATATTTGATAGTTTGTAGCCCATCTTCAATCTCGATACCATGATATCCAAAATCAGGTACTATTAAAAAGTTGACTAAATAAAAAAGGCTGTATTTTGAGGTACAGCCTTCAATTTTTTAAAACATATACTACTCAGGATGAATAGCCTCAACCGGGCAAACATCGGCACATGCTCCGCAGTCAGTACAAATATCTGCATTTATTTTATAGATATCACCTTCTGATATTGCTTCAACTGGACATTCATCTATACATGTTCCGCAAGCAGTACAATCGTCATTAATTTTGTAAGCCATTTTGATTATTTTTTGATTTATTAATTACAATTAAAGCGCAAAAATACCTTAATTTTTTTAATTGAAAAAGAAAGATGATAAATATATCAGTAATTAATCAAAAATCGAGACTGAATGACAGGTAGAATATCCTGGGTAAAAAATAGTGGTTCTCAATACCCCATGCCCAATCGGCCCTTATAAAATATCCTAATATCTGGGCTCTTGCTCCGGCACCAATTCCGGCAACTATAGGTTCTCTGTTCGAATCGAGAGTTACAGAAACAGGCCCATTTGAAATGCTTTGTGTATCATAACCATTTTTACCAGCCCATGGAGATGCCCCTGACCAGGCTGTTCCGATATCACCAAAACCTACAACCTGAAGGCTGTTTAGGAAATTCGATCTAAGAGGATGATTTGCAAAGTACCTTACCACCGGCCATCTTAATTCGCTGTTTATCAGAGCAAAACTATTTCCGTTCCTTATATTCTGGGTAAATCCTCTCATGTTGGTTGCCAAGGCCTGAAATCCATAATTGACATTAGGAGTAACAGGAATAGTATTATCGAACATAGGATATTTATTGAACAAATACCCCATCCAGTTATCAACTCCGCCAAGGTAGTATATGAGTTTGGTCGGACCAAAAGATGTGCTTGCTGCGAATCGGTTTGCCCATATCAGCTCCCTGTGAATGCGTATGTATTTTCTGAAATCAACGCCGAGCACCACCATATCTGACTTCTTGCGATCAATCTGTTTATAATACTCTCCAAAGATTTTAAACCGGGTTCCAAAATATATATTAATGGTTCTTTTACGGGTATTATCAAAAATCACTTCCCCTTTGAGGCTGACCCAATTCTGGGAAAAATCTTTTCTGGTCAATGAAATGGGATCTGTTGCCAGATAAACATTCTTATCGTTTCTGTACGAGAGTGTCCCTTTCAGGGCAAGTACAGGGCTAATCGGTTTTGAATACGACAGGTATATGTTGTGTGTAAATGTTTTGATAAGAGTATCACCAGTTCCCGAGCTTTGGAAATATACCTGACGATGGAAAATGAGCTGTTTATCAAATGTCCCCTTAAGATTCTCAAAACTAAGCAGATATTCGTTACTGTCGAAGTTTCCGGAAAATCTGAATCCTCCTGTGATCCTGTAATTCTCAAACAAGTCGAGGGTGCCAAACCTTGTCATAATATTCACTCCGGGGTTAAAGTATGGAGCGCCGCCTGTATAGACCTGGTAAGAATTATTAAGGAAACTGAAGTCTACCTGATTAACTATATAATTATTGTAAAAGGATGTCTGGTAGATCCGCTGAAGAGGCAGTTGAATGTGTCCTGTATCCAGATCAATATTCATATATTTTTTGCGCCATAACTGATCATAATAGTTCTGCTTCTCTTTTTCGAAAATATAATGATTTACGTTAATAGGTTCGTTGGTAATATAATACTCATAGAGTGGTTTTGTAAGGGTATCCCTTCTTCTTTTATCCTCAGCAACAAGCCATTGTCTTAGTTGTTCAATACTATCAGCTTTATGAATAAACTGATTTTTCTCTTTTCTGAATGTACTCGTTGCAATTTCATTTGCAGGAATTGGTTTTGATTCGCTGTTTAATCCTTCCCTCAAAAAATACTTTCTTTTGTCGAAAAGTATTTCACCGTATAAGTCTGATCCGCTTACAACTGACTGATTGATAATGTTCCTGTCGTAATTTGTAACAGCACTGGATTTAATGTAGTAACTGAAATGTGTGGTGGTATCAACAAAACTGATCGCACTATCGAATTTTGCTGTATACCTGTTCATAATCCCATTCTGATCGCCTACATAAGTAAAATTATTTTTGGCAGTTCCGGCTGGTTGAAATCTGTCTGCATATTTGCCTTCTGAAAGTCTGGATAGTATATTGTTTTTCTTTGCAATGTTATAAGTGAATAGGTCAAAAGTCAGCGAGAGTTTCTCAAACGGATTAGCATTATTTGTTAGCGTATCCGATAGACGGTTTGATGAGAAAATGATTTCTCCGGGTGAGTCTTTCAGAAAAGAAGGATTCAGATCATCCGCAACATCTCTGGTGATCTGTTCATTGGTCCCTGAAGCAATTGTGTGTATGTATATATCTGTTATCCCGTCTTTTACTGCTGAGAATACAAGGCGAGATCCTTCCGGTGAGTATGAGAAATCAAGGACTTTATCAAAATAAAGAAGGTTTCTTTTTTCAGTTTTCTTCTCGATGACTCTGTAAAAATACATAACCAGAGCTGCTTTTTCATCAGAAATGTAAGTAAGAATCTTTCCATTAGGATGCCAGGCAAGAACCGGATAAGTATTATCTGTAACCTGTTCAAACTTCGGTTCCTTTCTGAAAATTATTTTTTGCTTACCGGTTGACTGATTGTAGAGCCATATCCTTTTTCTTCCCCAATCATTCGTTATATAGGCAATATATTTTCCGTCGGGACTGACTTTTACCTGCTGGTAAATTTGCTCTTTGCGCGATTTTTTGATAATGTTTTTGTCATCTGCCGGCAGATTGGTAACTCCGGCATACTCATCAGTATAATATTTTTTCCAGTCTTTCAGAATTTCTTTCATACTCGCCCCGGTAACATACAGAAACCCGTCATTAATATTTTTATAGATCTTGGTCAGGTATATAATATTTGGAATCAGTCCATCGCCGTATTTTTTCCCAACGAATCTCCAGAAGGACTGACCGGCATCAATAGCATCATCATATTCCAGATGATTAATATTATTGAATTTTCCCGATTTGAAACCATCTTTAACTCTGTTTTCAGATTCTAAATCCCATCCATACGAAACATAATGAATAAGTCCCTTTATATACCAGTCAGGCATATAGATCTGCGATGAGCTGGCTATTCTGTCTTTGATGTCGGCATTATAAAGCATTTCATTTATTATGACCTCTGTTATTGAAGCCGCAATCTGTCTTTGAAAAGCTACATGGTCGCCTTCATAATAAAGACTTACTTTGTTTTTAATTATCCTGCTGAAACCGCCAGTGTTATAACTGTCCTCATCGAAAGTTACGAGTCCGATATTCGATTGCTTGTATTCTGCCTGCTTATTATATATGATAAAAATTAATCTTTTTTCAAGGGTATAGTCAAAATAATCTTCAAGTTCCGCCAGTTTCTTTGTGGCGTATTCTGCAGTAAACTGAGCCAGGTCACGACCAAATTCATTAAAGTAACAATCAAAATCATCGAACCTGTAATATTGCCAGTAGTAGTCGTAGTACTGAACCTTGTTCTTCCCAAATGACATCTGATGGCCATTATAAAACTGCCCGCTTGCATTTAAATATAAAATGCAGGATAAAGCGCATATTATAAGGCTTTTAATATGTTTTGTCTTTAGTTTTATCATCTGGCAAACCGGAATTTTTATCCTCAAATATTGTTCCAAATAATCGTGAATGGCAGCAAAACTAATGATTATCTGTTTTAAACTATCTATAAAGCTTAAACTTTATTATTTTTGGAAGACTTAATTGAAATTCATCATTTGGTCTGTTTTTTGCAGTAAGCCATGCAACCAAAACGCTTTCGGGATTGTTATATTACAGACTTTAATTTTAAAATGTTTTATATTTGTATAATTATTAACATCAGGTAAAATTCTAAAATCACAGATTAATATGAAAAGTGTACTAATGTTTTTTTCGCTATTGATGCTTGGAGTTACAGCCGGCGCACAGGTTGCAGAAACAATAATGAAGTTATCGGCCACTGAGCATGATTTCGGGACTTTTAAAGAAGAAGCTGGCAGACAGACTTTCGATTTTGTTGTTACAAACATAGGAACTCAGCCTCTCGTAATTCAAAATGTAGTAGCGTCCTGCGGTTGCACTACTCCTGAGTGGACAAAACAACCAATTGCAGTTGGGAGTACAGGTAAAGTTACAGCTATATACGATCCCAAAGACAGACCAGGAGTATTTAACAAGACACTCTCTGTCTATTCCAATTCAAAACCCGAAGTTGTTGTTCTCACGATAAAAGGCGAAGTTGTTGCTCATGAAAAAACTGTTGAAGAGCTATTCACCTTTGCTGTTGGTAAAAATATAAGGTTTGAAAGCAATCACCTAGCTTTTACAAACGTTAAAAAGAATGAGAAAAAAATCAGGGTCATGCAGTTGGTCAACACTTCAAAAGTACCTGTAAAGGTTCAGTTTGACGCATTGCCGGTTCACCTGCTTCTTAAATCAAACCCCGAAACCCTTAAACCCGGAGAGAAAGGTCTTATTGAAGGAACTTACGATGCAACAAAAAATAACGGTTGGGGGAATGTAAGCGACATGATTAAGATTAAACTGAATGATACAATTCAGGAAAATGTATATTACTATGTATCAGCAAATCTTGTTGAGGATTTTTCTGGTCTTTCAAAAGCAGATATGGATAATGCTCCAATATTTAAAGTTGAATCAACAACTGTTGATCTTGGCAAAATAAAGGGAGCAACCCAGAACGACGTTGAATTCAAATTTACAAACGCAGGGAAAAATGATTTGATCATCAGAAATATCAGATCAACTTGCGGTTGTACAGCTGTTCAACAGGGAAATCAGGGTGTCGGTATCAAAGCCGGCCAGTCCAGTTCAATCAAAGCAACATTCAATTCAGGAAGTTATAACGGTGATGTGACAAAAGCGATTTACGTGTATACCAATGATCCGAAAAATTCTGAGGTAGTGCTTATGCTTAAAGGTTTTGTAGAACAGCCTGCTGTTGTGAAATAGATCTCAGGCATTAAACTTATTTTTATTGCGATTAAAAAGGGTGTTCGATATTAAATGATACACCCTTTTGTTTTTAAATAGCTTAATAGTTTAATGGATAGTAAAAAGGAATATAAGAGTGCGTTAAAGGTACATGAAGGAATTCCTCAACCTCCCAGTATAAATCCTGATGCATTTACAAAATCGGCAAGGAATCGGCGTAAGAAATATTCTGTTGATGAATATGTTGCCGGAATTATTTCCGGAAACATAACAATTTTAAGTCAGGCTATAACCCTTGTAGAGAGCTCATTAGCTGAACATTACGAAACAGCACAGGCGATAATCGAAAAATGCCTCCCTTACAGTTCCCGATCAATCAGAATCGGTATTACAGGTGTACCTGGAGCTGGGAAAAGCACTTTTATTGAGACCTTTGGATTGCATATCACAAGTCAGGGAAGAAAACTTGCCGTGCTTACTATTGACCCAAGCAGTGAGCAGACAAAAGGAAGTATCCTTGGTGACAAAACAAGAATGGAACAACTGAGTATTCATCCCAATGCCTACATAAGACCTTCGCCAGCTGCGGGTACACTTGGAGGGGTCGCAAGAAAAACCAGAGAGACAATTATTTTATGTGAAGCAGCCGGATTTGATACAATTCTGGTTGAGACAGTAGGAGTAGGGCAGTCTGAAACAGCTGTCCACTCAATGGTCGATTTCTTTCTTTTGCTTATGCTTGCTGGTGCAGGGGATGAACTTCAGGGTATAAAACGGGGAATAATGGAAATGGCTGATATGATAGCTATAACCAAGGCTGACGGGGCTAATAAACTTGAAGCAGATGAGGCCAGAATATCTTTTCAGAATGCTCTTCACCTGTTACCTGCAAAATCATCGGGTTGGAAACCAAAGGTGCTTACCTGTTCTGCTTTAAAAAATGAAGGGATAATTGAACTTTGGGATATTATTATGGAGTGTTTTGTATTCACCAGATCTTCGGGATATTTTGAAACGCACAGGAAACAGCAGTCTGTTATAAGGATGCACAACACAATACTTGAGTATCTGAATAACTCTTTTAATAATCAGAAAGATGTAAAGTTACTCAGACCGGAAATTGAGAGGCAGTTATTTGAAGGAAGTATTACCTCTTACAAGGCGGCAGTCATTTTACTTGACAAATACTTCAAAAGGTGAAGTCAATTGACAATAATTAATATCTTTGCCCCAATCAATTAAAAATAAGTCTGATATAAAATCAAAAAAAACGAAAATGAAAAAGATCTCTTCTTTGCTTGTTATTATTACAGTCCTTATGGCTGCTTGCTCTTCAGCACCTCATTTTGTTGTTAAAGGAAAAATAGAAGGATCTGACAGCATCACCTTCTATCTTCAAAAGAGAGATGCAGGAAAAACACTCACAATTGATTCTGCAATTTCAAAGAAAGGTTCATTTACAATGACCGGCATAATTGAATACCCTCAATTAGTTTCACTTGTTGCCGGGAGTACCAAAAAAAGGACATCATTATACCTCGAGAACTCTGAAATAACTGTTACCGGAAGACTTGATTCATTGTACAAAGCTGTGATAAAAGGATCGAAAACACAGGATGAATACAATTCTTTTGTTGATTCAAATAAACCGTTAAGCGATAAATATTCAAAGACATATATTGAATATCAGGCAGCAAGTCAGGCAGGAAATGCCGCTAGGGTAGCGGAGCTTGAAAAACAAGCTGATTCCCTTCAGAATATGATGAAAGAACTTCAGAAAGAGTTTGTAAAAAGTCATCCTGCTTCTTATGTTACACCAACGATTCTGGGAAACCTCAGCTATGAGATGGAAGCGCCGGAGATTGAAGCTGCAATAAACGGATTGGATAGCACAATCGCAAAAATACCTCAGATAGTAATTCTTAAGGAGAGAGTTGCAGTTATGAAAGCTGTAGCGATTGGTCAGAAAGCTCCCGATTTCACTATGAATGATGTTAATGGCAATCCGGTTACTCTTTCATCGAAATTTGGTCCTAAATTGTTGCTTATAGATTTTTGGGCAGCATGGTGCGGACCTTGCAGAAGGGAAAACCCTAATGTTGTAAAGGTATACGGAGAGTTTCACAAAAAAGGATTTGATGTATTTGGCGTTTCTCTCGATCAGAAAAAAGAAGACTGGTTAAAGGCAATTGCTGATGACAAACTTACCTGGACACATGTTTCAGATCTTCAGTACTGGAGTAATGCAGCTGCAAAGAAATATGCTGTGAATTCAATCCCTGCTAACTTCCTGCTGGATGAAACCGGAACTATTATTGGCAAAAACCTCAGAGGCGATGACCTTTATAATAAAGTTAAAGAGGTACTGGGAGCCAGGAAGTAAGTAGTAAGTAGTAGGTAGTAAAGAACTTAATATATGAAAAGGCTGTCTCTTAAATGGGGCAGCCTTTATTATTTTTTTATTCCTGTCGCCTGTTGCCAGACGCTTGTTGCCTTTTTTATGCTTCTTTATTCAGCTCTTCCAGGATAAAACCTGTTCCCCTTACTGTTCGGATATCAATATTCTTATCATCAGATACATATTTTCTAAGACGGCTTATAAAAACATCCATGCTTCTACCAAGAAAGTAATCGTCTTCACCCCAGATCTCAGTTAGAATATCTTCACGTGCAAGTACCTTGTTCTTATTGACGATGAAGTATTTCAATAATTGAGCCTCTTTTAGTGTAAGTTTTTCTTTTACACCTCCTGCAATAAGCTCAAGTGAATTGTACTTCAGTACTGTGTCACATATCTTGTATTCGTCATTCGATGATGAGTAAGCACGTTTGAGTATATTGTT
>JANXXP010000310.1 GCA_025350595.1 Bacteroidota bacterium | reverse complement strand
ACTCTATCTTTGCCAGAACACCCCCTTTCTTGTAAGAGAAAGGTCCGGGCAGGAAGTGGTAGCACAGAGCTCAGGGCTCAGGAAAAACTTCCTGCCCTTCTCTTTCAGGTTATCCATCTGTTTTATCCCATAATAACTTTGCTTTGTTTCACTTTTTCAATCTTACAATCATTAAAACAGGGTTATCGGTCTCTTTCAGACTATTTGCCAGTTTTTCAAGTTCTCTTTTCTTTAGTGGGTATTTGGAAACTGAGTTTTTGAATTCATTTCTTGAGACGTGGGTCTTAATTTGATATGGATCTATCAGTTCTATCAAATACTCCCTGCCCTTATTTACTAAATAGCTCCTGGGTAAAAAATTTATACCTCCATCAAGATCATTGAGAATGCTACCATAGTTATCATAGCTCCAATAAGATAAAAAAGATTCCCAATTCTTTTTATCTATTATTATAAAACCATTCTTTTCTTTATAAAATGAATATCTAATCATCAGATATTTTTTTGTTTCAAAAATTTGATTTGTTATAAAAAATTGAGGTAATTGTTTAAACGGGTTATCTACATATGATTTTGGTAATCTGTATTCTCCTGGCTTAAATGTGAAATTTGTTTTGTATGTAAAATCTGGTAAGAATGTAAATACGGTATCAATAAATTGATTCCAAAAAATTAATTTTTGATTAAAAATATAAGTTCCGCCACCATGGAGATAATTACTTTTAAATGCAGGGGTAGTCCTTCCTTTCTTTTTAATTAAGTTGCCAAGCGTGTCAAGTATAATCCATTCATATTTATCATCATCATCATACTGAAGATGATAAGATACAAATAACATGGAATTAAATATCTCAATTACATCGATAGAACCTCCATATTCCCGCAACGAAAAACTCTTTCGAAAGTCACCGGTTTTGGAATATATTTTAATTTGGTTATTTGAATCATTAACATAAATAGTACCAGAGTTTTGATCTATGGTAAATGTGCTACCATACAAATACTCACCCGGTCCTCTTCCTTTACTTCCAACCTTACTTAAGAATACTCCATCCCTGCTAAATATCAAAATACCAATATTTTTATCGAATAGATATATACAGTCATTCACAAATATGGGATTATAGGCAGAATTAATACTTGAAAGTGGAGAGCTATTATCCAACGGGATGTAGTTAATATCATCAGCTATTACGGATAATGTAATTTCATTTTTTTCTAGAGATGATGGATCAAATTCGAATAGTACTTTATCGTTTGGCCTACAGGATATTAAAAGAATAATCAGGATCAGTTGGTATCTTGTCTTCATAAAACTAAGTTTTATAGTTGTTATCTTTAAAAGATTGTGTTTTATTTATTGTGATTTCCAGATAGGAATCCAAACCATATTTCTTTAAAGTTTTGTTAATGTGATATAAAAATTTTGATTTATAAGAGGCTGGCTTTGAAATAGACCAGCCTCCTTCTAATACTACTTAGCAAGACCAAAGACCACCGCCTAAATCTTTACAGGAATCCTCGCAATCTGCTTTATTAAGTGCAGCCATATGAATTCCATTCAAAACACATACACAACAACCTCCATAACCACCTCTCAAGGTTGTCAATTCTTCATTATTCATTAATTTTTCAGAATTAATCTGTAATTTATTAAGTTTTTTCATTTTAGTAAAATTTAAATGTTAATAATGTTTAATTTTTATTTGCTTCAACTGTGGATTTTATGTCATGGCCTGGCTACCTATCCAGTTAAAACTCTATCTTTGCCAGAACACCCCCTTTCTTGTAAGAGAAAGGTCCGGGCAGGAAGTGGTAGCACAGAGCTCAGGGCTCAGGAAAAACTTCCTGCCCTTCTCTTTCAGGTTAATAATATAATAGTATTGTTTATAGGCTTTTAACATCGTTCTTTTATTCGTTATTGCAATCTCTTTAATTCTACAACCACCTCTTTTCTTGTGAAAACCTCCGAAAAATATTTAATGTCGTCAATATCATACTGATTGGGAAGAAGATAACCGTTAACAAAAAAGGTAGGGGTGCCTATTACATTACATGCTTTGTAAAGTTTGTAATTCTCGTTGCTAACCTCCTTCGAAATGTCATTTCCATCCGGGATACAAAGGGTTTCAGATATTTTACTTCTGGAATATGGGTCTGCACTAAACCACTGCTCGAGTAGATCTAAACCATCATCATCCTTATTCAGCCGGTTAAAATGATATAATGTATTCAGTATCTTAGTGTCTGAGGTAATAAGGATAATATTGATTGCCGCATCAACCTCAGACTTAAGACTCTCTTTTATCTTATCAAAAGCTCTTGCACAATGAGAACACTGAAGGCTCAAAAATGCAGTAATATTTATCGGTGCATCTTTTACTCCAAAGAGGAGGCTGGAGTCAGTAACTGGAATATCATAATGTTGGTGATTTAGCAGAAGAGTTCTCAAAACATCCGGATTTTTCTTAAATCCAAGATACTTATAATAATGTAACTCATTTGACCTCTTTTCCCTAATATACATTATAACCAGGGTGTAAATAATTCCCGTAACAAGGAATGTCAGAATAAAACCTAATAAACTGGTGGATGAGAAATTCAAATTCGAAAACTTAGGAAGTAACAGGATAAATTCAATTACCAGGATTAATTGAACACCAAGACACATAGGGCACCATTTTTTGAGAACAAATCCCTGATAGTAAATGGAGAATAGGGGATATGGCAGCGAAAGAGCTGACAAGATTGCCAAAATTGAATAATCACCAGCCACTGAACCTTGCAACAAAAACAATAAGCAACCGGTAAAATATACAAAACCCACATCAGCCCAGCCAAACCATCCGAATATTTTCGAGGCTTTGTCGTTCAAGACAGTATTGCAATTTGTAGCTTTATTCAGATGACATAGTTTCTCTGTAAGTGATAAGCGAACTTCAAATTCATGAAGAACAAGAAGAACAGACAGCGCAACCCCTGATGTTTTTGTCAGAAGTAATATACCTTGCATTTTTTGAAGATGTATACCCTCCATTACAACTGAGTTTATCACTGCCAGGATTATAAAAAGTAAAAATGCAAGGATTGTCACTGGTAAAATGCCATTACTGATCAACTCATCCTGCCATTTCTTCCGGTAATCTTTCTCACCTGATCTTTCGTCAGGATTAAGTAATATAACCGCTCCCGAACATCTTTCTATGAACTCATTAAATTCTGTTTCTCTTTTTAAGATATACGATTCGTAATAAGTGACCTTCGCATTTCTGATTTTCGATACAAAAGCCAGTTGACCACCACCATCACTAAAATGCGCTATATACGGAGCAGCCAATTCTTTTATCTCTTCAGGCTCGTATTTTAATGGATAATGTTCAACTTTCCAATCATTAAGTGTGTCACAGATGCTTTTAAAAGAAGGATAATAAGAATTGGACTTAAGTGCTTCCTTTACAGAGCTTTTTGTAACCGGTATCCGAAAATACCTTACCGCTCTCTGAATAACTGATACTGTATTATCTTCCCTCACTTTTTTCATATTCTAAGATTATTTCGTTATTTCTTTTCGTAGTAAAAAACAGGTTGTTCATTTTTTCAGCCATACGGGAGGCTGCGAACCTATTTCTAAGGTTATCATAAGCTTTAATTGCATGTTCATTCCTCATTGTCTTATTCTCTGCCAGGGTGAGGATTGCCTCTGATAATTCATTTATATTAAAAGAGATATCTCCTTCTTCGCTTAAAACAGAATTTACAAATTGGCACTGATTATCATCAAGAATTTCATCAAGACCATTGATCCTTGAAGCGATCAATGGGATCTTATTTGCCATCATCTCAAGAACAGTGTAGGGACAATGATCATAGATTGAAGGAACAAT
>JANXXP010000138.1 GCA_025350595.1 Bacteroidota bacterium | reverse complement strand
ACTTACTGCCCATACCCGCTGGCCGTTATATGTAAGGTTTTCAGTCCCAATCAAGTTGCCTATCATTCGAATAAGAGTAAATCAAAACGACGAGATATCTTAGCCTATTGCAATATTTAGTATTTTGCAACGATAAGATAGAATTTGTTCAAACTCCAATACTCTAAAAAATAAGCAATAATGAAAAGTCTTACCTTTTTAGTTCTGATTATTATTTGTTTTTCTTGCGAGAAAAATGATCGCTGCTGGCGGTGTGCTATGAAACAAGTTGTTACGTCAGAGTTGACATCTTTAAATAGAACAACCACTACCACAGTTGATACTTGCAATATCACACAATCAGAAATTGCAAATATTGAAAAGAAATTCACCTATAATAGGACTTATTATTATTGGACTAACGGCTCAAATACAAGTTACACAGTATATGAGAAAAATATCTGCGCGTGCACGCACTAAAAACAACTAGAAACTTTTCTCGCACCTGGATAATTTTAAAATTAACCCTACATATAACACGGACAATGCTATGAAAAGCAATCACCCAGGGTTAACAAAGGTAAATAATATTCTTCTCCTAAAAACTTCTTCAAAAAAATCTATAAAATCACACTGCTATCTGTGGTCTGTTTCTTTAACTGCCGCAATCACTTTTTTTATAAGGCATACGGCACACGGCGCAGGGCATGAAGGAATAGAAATGAGATGTGAGGCATGAGCTAAGGGGTTAAAAGTTTTAAAGGTTTTTTTAGATTACGCTCAAAATCGCAGATTTACTAACGCAGAAAGAACAAATAAACCTACCGATTCTCCATTTGAAGATTCTGTGAAGGCAGCTATTGAACGTGAAGGTATTGAGGTTCATACTCAAATTGGTTCAGCGGGATATTTTGTGGACTTGGCTATTCCTCATCCTGATGAAAAAGGACGTTACATTCTCGGTATCGAGTGTGATGGTGCAACTTATCATAGATCAGGAGCGGCAAGAGAGCGGGATCGATTAAGACAAACAGTTCTGGAAGGTTTGGGTTGGCATATTTATCGGATTTGGAGCACTGACTGGTTTAGACAACCAGCACTTGAAAAAAAGAAGCTTTTGGATAGCATTGCATTATTAAAAAATGGTATTCCAAAACCAGCAAAGGAAAGTCCAATAGTTTCCAAACCAATTTTAGAATTTAAAAAGGATGAAACAAGGAATTGGATTGTAAAGTACCAGCAAGCTATGGTAAGCATGTCTAGCATTAATAGCAAATAACTGCATCTTTCAGAACCCTCTAAACTTATCACTATCATATCAAAGATTTTAGTAGTTGAATCTCCTGTTCATCAGGATTACCTAAAAACAATTATTACTCAACAGCTTGGAATTTCTCGTATTGGAAGTCGTATCAATGAAAAATTCAATCAGGTTTTCCGATTAGGTGTACGACAAGGCAATTGGATTAAACGAGACAGTTTTCTTTGGATAAATGATAAGGAAATTCAAAAAGCTAGAGATAGAAATCTTCTTGCAGAAAAGTTAACTCCAATTGAGTGGATCCCACCTGAGGAGATACAACTCGCAATAAAAAATATAGTAGTAGAGGCTCATTCTATAGACAAAATTGAACTTATGAAAGAAGCTTTAAGATCATTGAATGGAGGAGAGCGTTTAACTGAAGGAATAAAGTCTGTTCTGGAGAAAGAGGTAAATCGTTTAATTAAATACAAGTTTTTATCGATTACTGACAATATTATTAGCTTAAAAGGGTAATTCCTAGACTGACTAGACTTATTCTAATGACTGAAATTATCACCTAACTATAATATGTCTTGTTACACAGATGTCTTAATCTGAATTATACTAATTTTGATCAAAATCTGCAATCAGAATAATTCAACATTATGAGCAAAGATTTAACCAATTCGGATATAGCGCGGCAAAATATACTAAATAACCAGTATGCCTTACAGGAGATTCAAAAATCTATAGGTATACGTGGCATCCTTTTCGAAAAGGAGTTCCGCTTTACTAAAAAGCAATTGGCAGATTTTTTTGAGGTTAATGAGCGAACAATTGAAAACTATATCGAGAAAAATGAAGCCGAACTGGCAAAAAACGGTTACGAGGTAGTTACTGGCAAACGACTGAACGACTTTAAGTTAGTCATCAAGCAAAAGTCTGATCCCGAAATGGATTTCACCATCAAAACTGTCCGGTTGGGAATATTCAATTTCAGGGCTTTATTAAACCTTGGTATGTTGCTTACAGACAGTATTAAGGCCCGTGAACTTAGAAGTACAATTTTAGATATTGTAATTGATACTATCAACAAACGTACCGGAGGTGGAACGAAATACATAAATCAACGGGATGAAGATTTTGTCGTGAACTTACTGCGAGGAGAGGACTATCGACGTGAGTTTACTGATGCACTTCGCGACTATGTTGATATGGGAAATTTTAAATACATTGTATATACCAACAAAGTATATATCAGCATTTTTAAAGAAAACTCGGATGAGTACCGTAAAA
>JANXXP010000131.1 GCA_025350595.1 Bacteroidota bacterium | reverse complement strand
CTGCTCAGCATCTACAAAAGATATTCCCATCTTAATACCTACTCTGAAATTCTCAGCAACATTAAAAGTCAGGGAGAGAGATGGTCTGTTTCCCTCCATACCTTCAATCCCGCTGGCTGACTTCTGATCAGAATCCCGGATAGTATCAGATGAAAAAGTCTTCTCTGTTTTCAGGTAAAAGAATACTTTAATTTTGTTCCGGTATAGCTCATAACCTTCTACTGTGTTGTTATCTAATACATTAATTAAGCCTTTTGTTGTTACTGCCAGCATCAGATTCTTCTGATCTTTATTATTCCAGGCTATCCGATAGAATGATGACTTTTCCGCAACAGTAAATTCAAGATTTATATCAGGGTCTTCAAGCCATGCTGAATAATAGTATGGAGTACATACCTCATAATCATGATCATAATAGCTTTGCCACTTTTTCTCATCAGTCGAAATTCTACCTGATGTCGGCATAAGTAGTCCTGCTGTCCCGTTTCTGTGACCACAAAGGATAAACGGAAATCCGTATATCTTCTCTGCCTGGTAATTCCCGGGTATGCGATAAATACGCATCATGCTGTTTGGAAGATTAACCAACGGAACAGTTGTCTCCAGCAGCGGACTAATTCCGCCAATATTTGGATTTACAAAATCAATCGGATCTACACTCCTTTGAGAACATGAGCTTAAGATCAACCATCCTGCAATTATAAATAGAAAACAATTTTTCATGTTAATTAATTACCCAAATTATCTTTTTTTCTAAGACCCCGCTTCACTTTCCTTCTTCAAAAGAGAATTGCCTGTCTTGTGTGGTTGTCGATGAAGTCCTTTATTTTCATTTAACCCAATTCACTTTAGCAGACTTTACATCCCTCGAATTGGTCCCAATATAAATTACAAAATCACCTGCTTCCCAGTCGTATTTCAAATCGCTGTTATAAAACATCAGATCGCTTGTGGTAACTTCAATATTGACTTCCTTCTTCTCTCCTGGCTGAAGCATTACCTTTTTAAAGTTTTTCAACTCCTTTACCGGCCGAGATATTGAAGCTGCCGGATCCTGAATATATAACAGAACAACTTCTTCTCCTGCAACCTTGCCTGTATTGGTCAGTGTTACAGTCGCCATAAGTTTTTCATTGCCTTTCAGCTGTGTCTTGCTCAATTTTATATCACTATAATCGAAGTTCGAATAACTGAGTCCATAACCAAAAGGAAACAGAGGTTCAGAAGGGCTATCAAGATATTTTGAAGAGAATTTATTATTAGCGCTCATTGGTCTCCCGGTATTCTTGTGGTTATAATAAATCGGAATCTGTCCGACATTTAACGGGAAGGTAGTTGTTAACTTACCTGAAGGATTGAAATCCCCAAACAGAATATCGGCAACTGCGTTTCCTGCCTCTGTTCCTCCAGCCCATGCTTCTAATATTGCGCTGACATTTTCATTTTCCCAGGGTAACGTAAGCGGACGTCCATTTATAAGCACCAGCACTACCGGTTTCCCAGTTGCCAAAAGACCTTTTAAAAGAGCCTGTTGCACTTTCTGAATCCCAATGTCTGTCATGCTTGAAGCCTCACCTGACCACGCTGCCGGTTCACCAAGTACTGCAACAATAACATCGGCCTGTTTAGCTGTTTGTATGGCTTCATTCAGTAATTGTTCTGAAGTTTTTACCGGTTCTGATGCTTGTGGCTGACCTGGTCTGGCAAAAGCATTTACACTTTTAGCGAGTTGAAGATTATCTGTAAAATCGGAACCTTTAGCATAGAGAACTTTAACTGAACTGCCTGCAGCATTTTTAATACCATCCATAACTGAAGTAACATTGCTTTGATCACCTCCCATTGCCCAGGTACCGAGCATGTCGCCTTTACTGTTTCCAAGTGGGCCGATAACTGCAATTGTGCCTGACTTTTTAAGTGGTAATATCTGTTTATCATTTTTAAGAAGCACCATTGACCGTTCAGCTATTTCTCTTGCGGCTTTAAGATTCTCTGGTGTCATAACATCAGTCTTGGCTCTTTCTTCATTCATATAACGGTAAGGATCATCGAACAAACCAAGTTTATACTTAGCCTCAAGAACCCGTTTACATGCCAGGTCGATATCCTTAATATTTACCTTGCCTTCATCCATCGATTTTTTAAGTGTGGTAAGAAATCCTTCACCAACCATGTCCATATCCGTTCCGGCTTTCAAGGCCAGGGCAGATACAGTCTGAAGATCACCCAAACCATGATTTATCATTTCATTGGTTGCAGTATAGTCAGTTACCACAAATCCTTTAAAACCCCATTGATTCCTAAGGAGTTCGGTAAGTAACCAGTGGTTGCCGGTTGCCGGAACGCCATCCACAACATTAAAGGAAGTCATTGCACTGCCTGCACCAGCATCAAAAGCTGCTTTATATGGAGGAAGATAATCATTATACATTGTAACTCTGCTCATATCTACTGTATTGTAATCCCTTCCTGCTTCAGCAGCGCCATATAATGCAAAGTGTTTTACACAAGCCATCATTGTGTTATTAAGGGAAAGGTCGTTACCCTGATAACCTTTTACCAGTGCTTTTGCTATCTGTGAACCTAACCATGGGTCTTCCCCTGCTCCTTCTGCAATCCTTCCCCAGCGCGGATCGCGGGCTATATCAACCATGGGAGAATATGTCCAGCTGATTCCATTTGCTGTAGCTTCCTGAGCGGCTATACGGGCACTCTTCTCAACCAGAGTCATATCCCACAAACAGCTCATAGCTAAAGGTATAGGAAATATAGTTTTATATCCGTGAATTACATCCATTCCGAACAGGAGAGGAATGTGATTAGGTGATTCTTTCACTGCAATATCCTGAAAAGCCTTCATCGAAGGAACAGAAAATCCATTAAGCATCCCGCCTATCTGTCCTGATTTCAGCTTCTGTTGCAGCTTATCGTTGACTGCGCTTCCGGTAACGAATGCCCCGGCAGTAGTAAGGTTGAGCTGTCCGATTTTTTCATCAACAGTCATCTTGCCCATCAGAGTATTGATGAAAGTATCCATTTTTGCATCCTGTGCCCGCACATGAAATGCAATGGAAATGAATAATAGTAATACAATCAGTGTTTTCATATTTTGTTTTATAATGAAATTTAAAAAAGCTTAGAAATAAAAATGTGAAAATACAATTATTTAACTTTAGAAAATAAAAAATGCACCTCAATGAAACATTTTAAATTACTTCTCTATTCATGGATATTTTTAACATTCATCTCCTGCAATCAGGGAGTGAGCAATAGTCAGCTATCCAATAAATCTGATTCTCTGAAGCAGATTTCAGAGAGGATCTCACTCGATTTTTCAGTAACAGAAGATCAGGTTAAGTCTCAGATTGAAAAAAGATTCGGACCTTTTACCCCGGCAGATAAAGAAATTTGGGAAAAGAAAGGATGGCTTGAATACCGGCTGATAAATGGCAATAAAATGTACTTCAACCGGGCTGCATCCAATCTGATGCTTCTGAAAGCTTTCTACGAGAAGAAAGAGGAAAGACAAAATAAAATTGACAATGATTCCGGAATGGTCTTCCGCAGGAAACATACCGAAGAAGCTTTTAAAACGAGCGGCAATCAAAGTGCACCAGTCGTTCCGGTTAATATAAAAATTACATATACTATAACTGTAAAACAGGATGTTGTCCCGGATGGAGAAACAATTCGTTGCTGGATGCCATGGCCAAAGGAGAATCATTCGCGACAAAAAAATGTGGAACTGCTGAATAGCTCAAATAGGGAATACCTGATTGCCCCTGACTCCTCTATTCACAGTACAATCTACATGGAAGAAAAGTCGAAAAAAGGGTTTCCCACAGATTTTGAAATTTCCTTTCTCTATCAAAGCAGAGCTCAGTATTTTAATCTGGGGACACTTAAACCATTACCTTATGACAAGACAACTGCTAATTATAAAAAATATACTTCGGAACAGCTTCCACAAATATGCTTTACAGAACATATAAAAAGACTTACAGACAGCATTGTGGGTCCGGAAGAAAATCCTTCAGAAGTTGTAAAAAAGATATATTTATGGTTCAAAGAAAATATTCCATGGACTGGAGCTCTCGAATATTCAGTTATGCAAAATATTCCCGAATATGTTTATCAAAACCGTAGAGGTGATTGCGGTATGCAGACCTTCCTTTATATGTCGATGCTCAGGTACAAAGGAATCCCAGTAAAGTGGCAGAGCGGATGGATGGTACCTCCCGGTGAAGAAAACCTGCACGACTGGTGCGAGGTGTATTATGAAGGTATCGGATGGGTTCCATCCGATGTCTCCTATGATCTTCAGAAGTCAGAAAAACCAGAAATTAAGCAGTATTATCTCTCAGGAATTGATTCATACAGGCTGATTGTTAATGATGGTATATCCGGACCATTACATCCTGAAAAGCAATTTATGAGAAGTGAACCATATGATTTCCAAAGAGGTGAGGTTGAATGGAAAGGCGGGAATCTGTATTTTGATAAATGGAATTATCACATGAAAATTGAATATATAAAATAAAGGCCCAAAGGCACAAATGGAAAAAATTAATCACTAAGCATGATCTAACCCCTCCTTGCTTTGCTTCGCTGAAGCTACACGAAAGCTAGGGGGGGGGTAAAATGTGGAAGGAATGAATATCTATATCATTGATAAACATCATTTTATGAAACAATTTCTTTTTTTACTATTTTTTCCGTTAATCCTTGCAGCACAGGCTCCAATAAAATATGTTGATCCCTTAATTGGTACGGGACCAGCCAGAACTATTAGTGCTCTGAAACACAGTGAGTCTGCTTCAGAGGAAAAGGGTCAGAATTTTCCTGCTGTGGGAAGACCATTCGGAATGACTCAATGGACACCTGAAACCAGATTGACTGAAACAAAATGTATCTCACCATACTATTATAACGATAGTGAAATTACAGGCTTTCGTGGAAGTCACTGGATGAGCGGAAGCTGCACTCAGGATTACGGAAGTGTAACTCTCATGCCTTTCACATCGGGCCGGCCGGATACAGTCAAGACTTCACCGGTATCTGCATTCAGTCATAAAAATGAAAGGGCTACCCCATCATACTATAGCTTAATGATGGATGATTATGGGATACAGACAGAGATTACAGCATCTGTGCGGTCAGCAATGCTACGATTTACCTATTCGGGAAATATTGAGAACTGCATTTACATTCGTTCAAACAGCGACTTTAATAAGGGAAAGATCTGGCTGGATAAGGAAAGACGTGAAATTATCGGATACAATCCGGTTCACAGAATATATCAGGGAAAAGGTCAGTCAGCGGGATTCAGTGGTTACTTCGTAATAAGATTCGACAAACAATTCAGGGTAATTCCTCAGGGAGACAATCTGCAGAATTTAATTGTCAGTTTTGGAGGCGAAAAGAATCTGAGAGTTCGAATCGGCACATCCTTCACCAGTCTGGAAGCTGCACGTAACAATCTGAATATTGAAATTCCCGACTGGAATTTTGATAAATTAAGTAAGCAAACGGAGAATATATGGAACCTGACTCTTTCTAAAATTCAGGTGGAAGGAGGGTCTGCCGATGATTTGACAAAGTTTTATACATCATTATATCATTGTTATCAGTTGCCTCGAATTGCCAGTGATGTTGACGGAAGTTATCAGGGATTTGCCAGCGACTCACTGATCCATAAAGCAGTTGGCTTCGATTACTATGATGATTTTTCAATGTGGGACACCTACAGGGCATTGCATCCTCTTATGACAATTCTTGAGCCTAAGCGAACACTCGACATGATTAAATCGCTGGTTTTTAAAGCCAAACAGGGTGGCTGGATGCCGATATTCCCGGCATGGGGAAGCTATACCGCAGCTATGATCGGTGATCATGTCAGCACTATGATAGCTGATGCATATATTAAAGGGATACGGGATTTTGATGCAGAATCAGCTTATAAATATATGCGGCAAAATGCATTTGATCAGCCTTCTCATGAGGAATACGTTGATGGAAAAGGACGAAGAGCATTAACGAGCTACCTGAAATATGGTTATATCCCTCTCGAAGACAGTGTGTGGGATGCATTTCACAGAAGAGAACAAGTCTCGCGCACTCTTGAGTACGCTTTAGATGATTATGCACTCGCTGAATTTGCAGAAAAACTTGGAAAAACCGACGACTATAATAAACTTATAGCTCGTTCTTATAACTATAAAAACGTATTCGATAAATCTACCGGTTTTGTAAGAGGAAGACACGCTGACAAAAGCTGGATAGTCCCATTTGATCCTTTTAAAAAAGCTAATTATATCTGCGAAGGAACACCTTTTCAATATACATGGTATGTTCCCCAGGATGTTCCGGGATTAATCAAACTCATGGGAGGGAAAAAAGCATTTATTGGTAAACTTAATGAGTTTTTTGACGGAGGTCATTACTGGCATGGAAATGAGCCGGATCATCAGGCTTCATTTATGTTTGCTATGGCAGGTGATCCTTCGAAAACTGAAGAATGGACGCACAGGATTATTTCTGAAGAATACGGAACCGGTCCTGGAGGGTTGAGTGGAAATGAAGATGCAGGACAGATGTCAGCATGGCTGGTATGTTCAATGATAGGATTCTATCCTGTATGTCCGGGTACTGGTGAATATATACTAACAACTCCTTCTTTCAACCAGATCAAGATTCAATTAGCGGATGGAAAATACTTTACAAGCATTTCCAAAAATCTTGATAATGAGAACTACTTCATACATTCAATTACAAAGAACGGAGAAAAATTCAAAGGAAGAGTTCTGAAGCATGAGGAAATAATCAATGGAAGTACATTTGAATTTCAGGTTTCCGGGAAACCTGGTGCTAAACCATAATCAAGCTTCCCACCTGATAAACGACGAAAGAGAGTAGCCATGCAATGCCTGTAGTGTACACAACAACGAATGCTGCCCATTTCCAGCTGCCCGATTCACGATTTATTGCTGCAACAACACCTATACACGGGAAGTAGGTTAGAATAAACAGCATAAATGAAAATGCAATAAGCGGG
Organism: Bacteroidota bacterium; assembly: GCA_025350595.1. Lineage (GTDB taxonomy): Bacteria > Bacteroidota > Bacteroidia > Bacteroidales > VadinHA17 > LD21. The sequence continues at coordinate 10,594 of JANXXP010000131.1, read as the reverse complement.
GTAAATAAAATTCTGCCTGATGAATCTTTTTGAGTCTGGATTTTTTCAACTAAAGATGCTTTTCCAGTTTTAGTGTCAGACTGAAATATTACCCCTAAGGTACTAACTACAACCTCTTTGGCTGCCAATCCGGAAAGAATGCTGACACTTAATCTCCAGTCAAATCCCAATGGTCGCATAACTGGCTCAATAGTATGTCCTATAATCCCCATGAAAGATTTGCTCTGTTTCTCGCTTCTTTGCTTTAGAACTATTGAGTTAACAGATGCCTTTTTCAGACTGTCTGTCAACTGTGATCTTTCAACACTGGCAATTTGTCCGGAATAATCGGTAGAATAAATCACATTCCTGGGAAAATTGCTAAGTATCCATACAATTATTGAGGCCAGAAGAATTACCCCTCCTATTTTCTTAAAATATAATCCCGTCCTGAATATAACATGTTTCGAAATACTACGGGCTGTTGGTATTCTGTAAGGAGGAAGTTCCATAACGAAAGGAACATCTACCGATTTAAAGAAGAACCTTTTTAAGAAGAGAGCTGAAAGAATTGCAAATATTACTCCAAGAGCATAAAGGAGAAACAGAACTGTTCCCTGATTCGATGCAAAAAATGCACTTATAAAAAGAATATACACCGGTAACCTGGCACTGCACGACATGAAGGGTGTTATCAGCATTGTTATCAGTCTATCGCGTCTGCTTTCAATAATTCTGCTAGCCATTATTGCCGGCACATTACAGCCAAATCCCATAAAAAGAGGAATGAATGACTTCCCGTGCAACCCTATTTTATGCATCACCTTGTCCATAATAAATACTGCTCTTGCCATATAGCCTGTATCTTCCATGAAGGAGATGAAAAGGAAAAGAATTACGATATTAGGAAGAAAAACAATAACACCTCCAACACCTCCTATTATGCCTTCAACAAGAAAATCCCTTATTATTCCGGCATGCAAAATATTTGTCACCAATTCTGAAAGTTTACCGGTACCTATTTCCATCCAGTGTTTTGGATAACCACCCAGTTTAAAAGTTGTAAAAAAGGTAAGCCACATAAAAAAAACAAAAATTGGAATGCCCAGATACTTATTTGTCAGATAGTTATCAATGTATTTTGTCTTTCTTAACCTTTCAGTCTTATTGACCTTTAAAGTCTCTTTAAGCGCACCAGATATAAAACCGTAACGAAGATCAGTTATTACCGTTTCGACCGGATCTGAAAATAGTTTTTCTAGTTTTAAGTATTCTTTTTTCGCTATCGCAATGATATCCGACGAATTCACACATCTTGTAATGCTGTTTGAATACTCTTTGTCATTTTCAAGAAGTTCAATAGCAAGATATCTGGCAGAGATTATGTTAGTGAAAGCACGGTTCTCTTCAATCTTTATTTTTGACTGAATTTCACTAATAGAATTTTCTAGTTCTATACCGTAATTGATATGAATATGACGAACAACAGGTTCCCTGCTCTCATAAACCTCAATTACCTTTTCAAAAAGATTTTTTATTCCTTTACCTTTAGAGCTTACAGTAGGAATAACAGGCACTCCTAGTAATTTACCTAACGAAGTATAGTCAAGTGAGTCTCCTTTCTTTTCAAGTTCATCGTACATGTTCAGTGCAATAACTATCTGAACTCCCATATCTATGAGTTGGGTAGTAAGGTAAAGGTTCCTTTCCAGGTTTGAAGCGTCAACTATATTTATTACAATGTCGGGTTTATTGTCGAAAATATAGTTCCTGAGGTAAATCTCTTCAGGAGAATAACTTTTGATTGAGTACGTTCCCGGGAGATCAACAATTGAGAATGTATATCCCGATTGCTTATAACTAGCCTCTTTTGAGTCGACAGTAACTCCGGCGTAGTTCCCTACTTTTTCGCTTGAACCGGATGCAAAATTGAACAGTGTTGTCTTTCCGGAATTAGGGTTTCCGACAAGCGCAACCTGGATATTTTTGGTTTTTTCTAACCATGAACTATTTTCATCCACACTTACAAGTACTCCGTTTGATGAATAAAACTCTTTTGATCTTGCGCCTCTTTCTACTTCAATCAGCTGAGCTTCACTGTTCCTGAGAGAAATGTGATACCCCATTATTTTATACTCAACAGGATCCCTCAGAGGCGCTTTCTTGACAACAGAAACTTTCTTCCCGACTACAAATCCCATTTCTGAAATCCGTTGCCTGAACTGACCTCTTCCTTTTATCTTAAGAATTATCCCCTCTTCACCCTCAGTCAGATCATATAAAGTTGTCATCCTATCAAATAGTAGAAATAAGCAAATTAGATGTATGCTTAGGTTATAACTAATAAACTGTGGTTTTGTTCAATATGGCTACAGGTGTCAGGCATCAGGCGTCAGGATTTTGCTTCCCTGTAGCTTGTTGCCTGCAGCCTGTAGCCAGTAGCCTGTAGCCTTTTAATTTACCTTAACTTTCAGTACAATTTTCTTTATAGCCACGCTTTCATTGACCTTAACGTCAGGTTGGTGAATATCGGAGGGAAAGAATACAAAGAATGTATCAGGAGTTGCGACTTGACTTGAATATTTAGCGACTGTCTGAAATTCAACATCTTTTGTTTCATTATAAGGTGTTGTAATATCTTTTCTCATCGACATGGGTGTAACGCCCATTTGTACTGTTCCTTTGATAACATACTGGATATCAATATACTTCCTGTGAGCTTCGAACTTAACATCAGCTTCATTTTTAGAAAGAAATTCAGTAACAGACGCATATAGGTTATCCCCGTCAATATCGTGACGTTTTACTTCAAGTTTTAATAAATCGGTATTCTTTAAAAAAGAAAAAGCCTTGTCCCACCTATCCTTGTTTTTGAAATAAGAAATTGCCATTTCCTTTCTGTTTATTGAAGCATCTGGTTTTACGGTCCACCCATTCAGCCATTCTCCTTTTTCAAACCATTGATCAACCTGCTTCTTGCTCCAGGTTGATGGATCTGAATCAATTTTACTTCCTGCCAAACCAAAGAAACCTATCAATACCAAAGTCATTACGAATAATTTTTTCATAAAAAAGTTATTAAATATATTAAACAAACGCCATTATTGCTTTAAGAAGTCCATGTCTGTCGAATGGTTTTGAAATAAATGATGAACAGCCGCATGCCAAAGCAATATCATTGTCATCGGCATAAGCTGTCTGTGCAATAATCGGAATATTCTTGTTCGTCTCCCTTATAATTTCAGTTGCTTTATATCCATCCATTACAGGCATCTTTATATCCATGAGAATAAGATCAATCTTTTCAGAAGAGACTTTATCTACAGCTTCTTTCCCATCCTTAGCTCTTAAAACGTTTACATTTGATTTGGAGAGAAAATACTGGATCAGCTTAAAATTACTGTCTACATCTTCCGCTACCAGAATAGTAATTCTCTCTGGAAAATTATAATCACTCTGAGCAGAAACTTTTGTGAGATTCTCTACATTAACGTTTTGTTTTTGAAAAGGAATCGTAAAAAAGAATGACGAGCCATTTCCAACTTCTGAGGACACCCAAATTCTCCCCCCTATGAGTTCAACGTATGCTTTTGATATTGCGAGACCCAGACCAGTACCTTCAAATATTCTTGATTCTGAATTTTCAACCTGATAAAAACGATCAAAAATAAGTGAATGATGTTCTTCAGGAATTCCTATACCTGAATCTGTAACATAAAATTCCAAAAAATCCTTTTTTACTAAATAACCAAATCTGATAAATCCTCCCGCTGTAAATTTAATAGCGTTATTAACAAGATTCGAGAGAACATGGGTAAGTTTAGTAGCATCAGTAAGAATAAATGCATCGGAATCAGAAAGCTCTGGAAGGGAAGATAATTCAAGACTCTTCCGAACAGCTTTAGTATAGAACCGATTAAAAACGCTTTTAAGTATTGCATTTACATTTACATCACCTTTTACAGCGGTTACCAGATTAGCTTCAATATTTGAAATATCAACAATATCTGAAATAATTGAAAGAAGGTGATCACTGCTCTGTAGAATAACTTCAGTGTATGACTGTCGCGACTGAACATCTGAATCAGGTTCAGTTAAAAGGGTTGAAAAACCTACAATCGCATTCATAGGGGTTCTTATCTCATGCGATATATTATGTAAAAATGCCGTCTTGAGTCTGTCGCTCTCTTCCGCTTTATCTCTAGCCCTGATAAGTTCCTCCTCGGCTTTTTTTCGTTCAGTAATATCTCGCAGGCTTCCTATAATTTTTTCAGGATTCCCTTTCACGTCAAACGTAATCTTAGCTGAAATGGAACATGGGATAAATGTTCCACTACGACCTATAAGTGTGATTTCAAAATCATTAACACTCCCATCTTTCTTCAAAGCTTCAACGATCGCTTCGCGAACCATGTGATCTGAGTAAAAATCGTACATTGATCTCCCTATGACATCCTCCGGATTATATTGCCCCTTTGATATAATTCCGATAGAAGGACTAACATCAAGTATTATCCCTTCCAATGAAGTTTCATAATACACATCCAGTATATTATTAAAGATCCGGCGATATTTATTTTCGCTTTCTATTAATGCTTCTTTCGCTTGTTTGCGATCTGTAATATCCTGAATTACACCAAGGAATTTTACCTGACCCTCATTGGTTAATTCCAGTTCCACTCTTGAATATATAGTTCTAATATCTCCGTCATTTAATCGTTTAACTTTGAACTCTACCTGATATTGCTCATTATACTTTAACAGACGGTCAAAAGCCTCATCCAGAATTGATCTGAATTCAGGTAGAGGAATTTTCTGAATCATTTCAAGAGGAATTTCGTGACCTGAGTTTACAAACCCGTAAATCTTTAAAGCTTCATCAGACACCCATACAGTTTTTGCTGACAGATCCAGTTCCCAATTCCCGATATGTGCAATGGATTGTGTTTTTTGAAGCATTACATTAATTCTTTCCAGGTCTTTTTCTACAGCCTGTTTCTCTTTCAGTATTTTGATTTTGTTAATTGAATTAATCACCGCAGGGCCAAGTCGGGAAAGGTTGTCTTTCAATATGTAATCATCAGCACCTGCTTTCATACAATCAACAGCAACTTCTTCATTTACAGACCCTGTCACCAGGATAAAAGGAATTAGAGGAGCTGTATTATTACGAATTAAAAGAGCTTCCATTCCATCAAACTGAGGAAGTGAAAAATCGGATATAATCAAATCGGGTTCAAAGGATTTAAGGCCGTTAAGATATTCGTCTCTGTTATCAACCAGTAATTTTGAAAAAGAGATATTTTTCTCTTCCAATTCATGCCAGACAAGTTCAACATCACTTTGAACATCCTCGATGAACAGTATTTTCAGTTTCTCTTCCATACAGTGGCTTTTAATTTGTATAAATCATCAGTACAAGGAAAACACAATAATCAGATGATAAATAAAAGAGCAAGTTAGTAACTTTTTTCCGATTTTTTTCCGGATAGTTTTACATCAGAAAACAAACACAATTCTCAATTTTTAAGTATAGAAATTGGAGAAAATTATAGGAAATTCTTTTATTAAGGCATAAATTTACAATTAATCCACTTTATGAATAAAAATACTGCATTATGAAAAAAGCAACTGCTCTGGTATTCGCAATAGTATCGCTCTTTTTCTTAACCTCGACAAAAGGACTTTCACAGGATTGGACACAATTCAGGGGTGTAGGCCGCGATAGCAAGGTTACTGGTTTCAAAAGCCCTGCTGCCTGGCCTGCAGAACTTAAACAGGAATGGAAAGTAAATGTAGGCTTTGGTGATGCAACGCCTGTTCTTAGCGGAAATAAAATCTATCTCAATACACGTCAGGGAAATGATGAAATTGTATTATGTCTCGATGCTCTTTCAGGCAAAGAACTTTGGAAAACTAATTACCCTTCACCAGCGGTCACCGGACCAGCAGGTTCTCATCCCGGACCAAGAAGTACTCCCGCTATCGCAAACGGGAAAATTGTAACTTTTGGAGCATCCGCAATTCTTACATGTCTCGATGCTAACACAGGAAAAGTAATCTGGAAAAGAGAGAACCCTACAAATGCTGTTCCTCAGTTTTTTACCGGAATGTCCCCTCTAATTATTGATAATACATGCATTGCACATGTTGGTACAAAAGATAATGGAGAGGTTATTGTTCTCGATATGAACTCAGGAAACGAAAAATGGAAGTGGTCAGGCGATGGCCCCGCTTACGCTTCTCCTTCGGTCATGATTATTGACGGAACTAAACATTTAATTGTCCAGACCGAAAAAAATCTGCTGGCGCTTAACTTTAACGATGGCAAACTTGTATGGCAGATAGCAACTCCTGTTCAGCAGCGTTTTTATAATTGTTCAAGTCCTTATATTGATGGACAAACAATTTATTATACAGGTCAGGGTACAGGAATGAAGGCAATCAAAATTGAAAAATCAGGAGGCAATTTCACTACAAAAGAAATATGGAGTAATCCCGGTGTAGGAGCTAAATGGAATACCCCTGTTCTTAAAAATGGATCTCTTTATGGCTTTACTGATCAGAAAAGGATCTACTGCCTGAATGCATCTACAGGTGAAACAGCGTGGATAGATAATGTTGTTAACAGCGATTTTGCCACAATTGTAGATTGTGGATCAGTAATTATCGGACTTCCAAGCACAGGAAACCTGATTGTGTTTAATTCTGAATCAGCTGTATATAAAGAATTAGTAAAATATAAGGTTTCTGATACCCCTGTTTACGCCTATCCTATTATTGCCGGAAGTGTAATCTATATCAAGGATTCAGAATCGCTAACTATGTACAAGATAAATTAGATACTGGATGCTCGGTGCTGGTTGCTGAGTGCTAGTTAAAAAAGGTGCTTGTCTTTTGTCTTAATCACCAGATCTTCTCCATCAGGAGTACATTTCTTAACTCGTTTGGAGTAATATTTTCTCTTATTTCTCCTGAATCTACAACTGATATATAACCAGATTCTTCAGAAACTACCAGAATCAGCGCATCAGTGTTTTCTGACATCCCAACAGCTGCTCTGTGCCGCATCCCGAAACGAGGGGGCATAATTTTATCAGTTGTGGGTAATGGACACCGTGCAGCAAGAATAAGTCCCCCTTCAATTAATACAGCTCCATCATGTAATGGGGTGTTTTTGAAGAAGATTGTTTCCAGTAATTCAGCACTTACCCGAGCTTTGATTATCTCTCCTCCATCAGAATAAAGATCAAGGCTGCTTTTCCTTCCGATTACAATTAATGCTCCTGTTTTTCCTGATGACATTGCTTCACATGCCCTTACAATCTCTTCGGCTTCTCTGGTACTTACCTTTTCACCTTTTACTGAAGAGAAAAACCTGCCCAGGGACGATCTGCTCCCTGAAACATACTTTGTACCAAGAACGAGTAAAAACCTTCTCACTTCCTGCTGAAAAACTATTATAAGAGCAATCACTCCAACTCCTATTACCTGTCCGAGTAATGCACTTATCAATTCCATCCCGAGTGCTTTTGCCACGATCCATGAGATATAGATAAAAAATATACCAATAAAAATACTGAATGCGGCAGTCCCTCTTATAAGTCTGTATAACTGAAATAGTATTCCCGCCACCAGTACTATATCAAATACATCAAGCGCTGTTATGTGAAATGGCATAATTTTCTAATAAGTTTTATTGTCTGTACGGCTTCTTTAACATCATGAACCCTTAGTATATCTGCTCCATTTACCAGTGCAATCGCATTTAATGCGGTTGTTCCGTTAAGAGCCTCATCAGCAGATATTTCAAGTGTTTTCCATACCATGGATTTTCGCGATACTCCAACCATTAAAGGTAATCCGGTAATTGAAAAATCATTAAGTCGCCGAAGAAGGTCGAAATTATGATCTGCCGTTTTTCCGAATCCGAAGCCCGGATCAATAATAATATCCTTCACTCCAACCGATTGTAGTCTGAAAATTCTTTCCCCAAACCAGCTAAGGATTTCAGCTACAACATCCTCATAAACAGGATTTTTTTGCATAGTGAGAGGATCTCCTTTCATATGCATCATAATATATGGAACATTCAGTTTTTCAATAACTGAAAACATTTTTTTGTCAGCATCGCCTCCTGATATATCGTTAACAATATGAGCTCCGAATTCAACAACTGCTTCCTTTGCCAGATCAGCTCTGAAGGTATCAATGGATATTATCGCTTCAGGAAGCTCCTGTCTTATAAGTTTAATAGCTCTGAGAACACGTTCCCCCTCCTCTACCTGGGATATATTTACAGCGCCGGGGCGAGAGGAATACCCGCCGACATCAAGTATATCTGCTCCCTCCTCTATCATTCTTACAGCCGCTTTCAGAATTTCTTCCTCAGTATTAAAACGGCTGTGTTTATAGAAAGAGTCAGGAGTGATATTCAATATCCCCATCACTTTAGGAATTTCAAGATCAAGGAGTTTCCCTCCGACATTGATGTATTTCGGTTTATCCGTCAAGCCATTTTTTTTATTAGCCGAATTTAGTGATTATATTTCAGAAATTAACCTCTCATACATTTCCTTCTTTGCCCTCAGGTTATTACATTTGTACTCAAAGAAACTAAATAAAGAATGAAGCTTTTTGTTATTGAGGGAGTTGACGGAGCTGGTAAATCAACACAGTTGAACTTATTAAAAGACTTCTTTTCGGAAAAAGGATATAAATGTGAATATCTGCACTTTCCCAGAACTGAGTCACCATATTTCGGAGAACTTATTGCACGATTTCTAAGGGGAGAATTTGGTTCTCTGAATGATGTAGACCCATATCTTGTTGCAATGATATACGCAGGTGACAGGAAGGACGCTTCTGAATTAATTAACGAATGGCTGAATAATGGAAAGATAGTATTGCTCGACAGATACACATATTCAAATATAGCTTACCAGTGTGCTAAATTGAACGATATTCATGAACAGGAAAAGCTTTTAAAATGGATTTTGTCTCTTGAGTTTGACCATTTCTCTATTCCAAGACCTGACTTGAATATTTTTCTTGATGTGCCTTTCGCCTTCACCGAGAAAAAATTATTAAATGCCAGAACAGGAAATGACCGCAGTTATCTTAATGGTAGCAGAGATATACACGAAGAGAGTCTGGTATTTCAGAAAAAAGTTAGAGATATCTATCTGAAAGTTGCAAAGTCTGATAAGAGACTTGCTGTTGTAGATTGCAGCAGCAGTTCAGGATCAATGTTACAGCCAGTTGAAATATTCAGGATGATCGTTAAAATATTCACCGACAGAAATATCCTCGGAAACCTGCATGATTGACGTAAAACACAAACAACTATGAATATTATAAAAAATCAAGCATGTGCAGTTCCTTCCATCCGACCATTAAAATAAATTAAATACGGATGAAATGAGAATTCTAAAAATTGTCAATAGAGTAATAATTGGCCTTCTTTTTATATTTTCAGGAGTGGTTAAAGCTATTGATCCTCTTGGTTCAGCATATAAGTTTCATGATTATTTTCAAGCTTTTCATATCGGTTTCCTGAACTCACTCAGCATTATTCTCGCAATTCTTATGTGTACAGCTGAGTTCATTTCCGGTTTTTCTGTTCTTACTGGAATTCGTCAAAAAACAGGGATATTGGGCTCCCTGATTCTAATGATAATATTTACACCTCTTACCTTTATTCTTGCATTAACAAATCCTGTATCAGACTGCGGTTGTTTTGGCGATGCAATACATCTTACAAACTGGCAGACTTTCGGAAAAAATGTGATCCTTATCTCTTTGACTTTAGTACTTTTTGTCAGACGAAAGGAAGTGAAACAACTTTTCAGTACACTTACTGAATGGATAATTATTTCAATTGTCATCGCTCTTTTCATTCTGTTTTCACTTGCAAACCTGAGGTATCTCCCGGCAATAGATTTTTTACCTTATAAAACAGGGGTGAAAATTGCTGAAAAAATGATTGTTCCTGATGGTGTGCCTGCTGATACCTATAATACAACTTTCATATACGAAAAGGATGGTATAAAAAAAGAGTTCAGTATAAGTAATTATCCTGCTAACGACACTTCATGGAAGTTCGTTGAACAGAAATCTGTTCTGTTAAAAAAAGGATACCAGCCCCCTATTCATGATTTCAGCATTGCTTCTTTGAATGGTGTGGATATCACTAATGATGTATTATCACATTCAGGATATTCTGTTTTAATGATAACAAAGAAACTTGCGGAAGCAAAAAATAACCGGCTTGAGGAAGGGTATAAACTCGGTAAATTCTGCCATGAAAAAGGGATAGATTTTTATATTTTAACAGCTTCCGGTACCGATGAAGCAAAAAGCATTAATAACGGACTTGGATTTTATTCAGTTGATGAAACGACTTTAAAAACCATTGTAAGGTCCAATCCCGGATACATTCTGATGAAGGATGGAATTATTATCGGCAAATGGTCCTGGGCTAATTTACCCGACAAGAAATGGTTTAACAATCACCTGATGAAGAGTGCGTCTAATGATAAATAGTAACTCCGGGCACTCTTGGCACTTCAGGCACTCTAAGTACTGATTTTTTTGTACCTTTAAATAATATTTT
>JANXXP010000129.1 GCA_025350595.1 Bacteroidota bacterium | reverse complement strand
GATTATTTCAGGTCTACAGAGTCCTTCTTCAGGTCAGATTGATATGTCGAAAGATGTTACAATCGGCTATCTGCCTCAGCAAATGAGGGTAGATGATACAACAACAGTTTTAAACGAAACCATAACTGCATTTTCAGAACTAATAGGCCTTTCTGAAGAAATAGAATTTTGCAGTTCAGAAATTGCCAGAAGAGAAGACTACGAATCGAACGAATATCTGAAACTATGCGATCACCTTACTGTGGTTGAAGAGAGGTACAGGATGCTCGGCGGAACAAATTATATGGGAGAAGCTGAAACAACTCTTCTCGGACTTGGGTTTGAAAGGAAAGACTTCGACAGATATACAAAAGAATTAAGCGGCGGCTGGAGAATGCGAATAGAGCTGGCCAAGATTCTCCTAAGAAAGCCTTCGCTGTTTCTTCTCGATGAACCAACCAACCACCTTGACATTGAATCGATTCAGTGGCTGGAAACATTTCTTGCAGGTTACCCCGGTGCCGTTCTAATGGTTTCACACGACCGGGCATTTCTTGATGCTGTAACCAAAAGAACTATTGAAATCTCCCTTGGTAAAATTTACGATTATAAAGCTTCCTGGTCTAAATATCTGGTACTCAGAGAAGAAAGAAAAGAACAACAGATAGCTGCTTTCAGGAATCAGCAGAAAAAGATAGAAGATACCGAAAGATTTATAGAAAGATTCCGCTCAAAAGCAACAAAAGCCGTCCAGGTTCAGTCGAAGATCAAGCAACTCGATAAGGTTGAAAGGCTTGAAGTTGATGAAGAAGATACAAGCGCCATAAACCTGCGGTTTCCTCCATCACCCCGGTCAGGGACAATAGTTGTTGAAGCAAAAGAGCTTTCAAAAAGCTACGGATCATTAAATGTCCTGAATAAGATAGATATCAAAATCTCAAGAGGCGAAAAAGTTGCATTTGTAGGGCGAAACGGAGAAGGAAAAACCACCCTATCCAAAATCATAAAAGGTGATCTTGATTTTACCGGTAGTCTGATAATGGGACATAATGTAAAAATAGGATATTTTGCCCAGAACCAGGATGAACTGCTGGATGAGGAGAAAACAGTTCTCATGACAATAGATGATGTTGCCAAAGGAGACATAAGAGCAAAAATCAGAAATATGCTTGGCGCATTTCTTTTCAGGGGAGATGATGTTGAAAAAAAGGTTAAGGTTCTTTCAGGAGGTGAACGCTCGAGGCTGGCTATGGTAAAACTTCTGCTTGAACCCAGCAACCTTCTGGTACTTGATGAACCGACCAATCATCTTGATATGCGCACAAAAGATATCCTGAAACAGGCTCTCATAAAATTTGATGGCACATTAATTGTGGTATCTCACGACAGGGATTTTCTTGACGGTATAGTTGGAAAAGTATTTGAATTCAAACACAATAAAATAAAAGAAAATATAGGCGGCATTTATGATTTCCTCAGGAAGAAAAAGATTGAAAACCTGAAAGATATTGAAAGGAAAGACAAGATAAAAAACGATTCAGTTCGAACAGATGTATCTTCCAACAAACAAAAATATCTGGATAAGAAAGAATTTGACCGGAATCTCAGAAAACTTAGAAGGAGATTGGAGGATTCGGAAACAGTAATTGAAAAGCTCGAGGCAGAAATTATTGCAGTTGACAAATCCTTCATGGAACCCGGAAATACTTCGGAATCTCATGAACTGGATTATAAAAGATATCAGGATTTAAAAGATCAGCTTAACGAAGAGATGAACAAATGGACTCTTTACAGCAACGAAGTTGAAGTGTTTTTACGAAATAACGGATAAATGGAATCCCTTCATTTTGAAAAAGAGTACAGGATACATGTGTACGAAACAGGGCCGGACGGGAAGCTCAACTTGTATTCGCTGTTCAATTACATGCAGGATATAGCCTCTGATCATGCTGTAAAGCTTGGATTTGGCAGAGATGATCTGATGCAGTTTAATCATTTCTGGGTACTGTCAAGAATGTATGCTGAAATATCAGAATGGCCAATGTGGGGAGATACAATCATTTTGAAAACCTGGCCAAACGGAACCGATAAACTATTTGCATTAAGAAACTATGAAGTAAGATATTCAGATGGAAGGCATATCGCTTCAGGAACATCCTCATGGCTCATTCTTGATTGTACAACAAAAAAAGTCCAACGTCCGGATACAACTTTAACACAATATCATTTTGATCTACAGAATGATGCTTCACCTTTAAGATATGCTTCTAAACTTGAACCTGCAAATGAAGAAGGACTGATCTCGTCTGTTTATAGAATAAAAGTAAGCGATATTGATGTGAATCTGCACACAAACAACGTCAGATATCTTAAATGGGTAATGGACAGCTATAGCCTCGATTTCGTGATGAAGAATGTTCCACAATCAACTGAAATAAACTATCTTGCCGAATCAATTTATAATGAAGAGATAGTAATCAGAACCTCTGTTGAGAAAAAGAATGTTAACTTTTATAACCATTCAATCTTCAGATCAAAAGATAATAAGGAACTTTGCAGGATAAGCATAGAATGGAAAGAGGGTAGCATCAAACAAGCTAATTAATTTTGGGAATGAAGAATAGTATTGCAACCAGGGTCATTAGTCTGATTTTTATCACAACTCTTTTTCTGGCGGTAATTGTCTCATGCAGGACTACTCAGAGTACTGTTGATCTGAAGGATCTCTCCTACCTCTATAATCCTACAAAAAATCCGATTAATCCTCGTTATAATATTACTAATCAAACTGATACATTATCAGTTCTTTCAGTAAAATTCTTCACTGCTGACCTGTATTTCTCTGAAGCAAATCCACAGGGTGTTTCTGCTGCGATGATGCTTATTTCTGTCAAATTGTTTAATATTAATCAGGGAAAAGTACTTGCAGATACCGGACTTGTAAATATCAACATAGTAAAACAAGCTGGAAAACCTGAATACGTTTATACTATTCCATTAAAAGTTGAAAAAGGTACAGAATACCTGACTGAGATAAGAATTTTGGACAGGCTCCGGCTTAAGGTCGTTCAGGCATTTGTAACTTTTAACACAAAGTCAGACAATAATAGATACAATTTCAGAGCGCAGGGACATTTCGAGAAGAATGAGCTCTTCAGTCCGGTGTTAAGAATAAATGAATTCGTGAACCTGATTTACACGAGAGGGCCGGTTGACAGCCTCTTCATTTCATTCTACAAACCCTTCACTGAAGTTCCTGATCCGCCTTCAATGCTCCTGCCAGAAAAGACTCTCGATTATGAACCGGAAAGAGTTGTTGCCATACACTATTCCGACACATTGCCAATCATGCTTCCAAGGGAAGGAATCTATTTTTTTACGACAGGAAGGAATCTCAAAGAGGGTTACACATTTTTGAATCTGGGTGAATCGTATCCTGCAATGACTACTCCTCAGGTTATGATAAAGCCACTCTTTTATCTTGCGACACGGAATGAAGTTGATGATCTGGCATCCTCTGCAAAACCGAAGCTGGCGCTTGATGAATTCTGGATAAAATGCGGAGGGAATATTGATAAGGCACGTGAACTTATACGTATATATTATACCCGAGTTCTCTATTCGAACTACTATTTCACCTCATACAAAGAAGGATGGAGAACCGAACGTGGTATGATTTATATAATTTATGGCCCTCCTGATAAAGTATATAAAACATTGGAAGGCGAGAGCTGGGGGTATAGCAAACTAAAAACAAAATCTTCATGGGGCAGCAGGTACAGTGTAGCTGAAGACTATCTTTTCTTTAATTTTAAAAAGAAAAATGACCGCTTTTCAGATAATGATTATTTTCTGAGCCGCAGCGAGACATTGGTTACATATTGGGATCAAGCTATAGCCAGCTGGAGAAAAGGTGTCGTTTTCAGACTCGATAACCCGGAAGGTTTATAATAAATCCTTTAACCACAAAAAGTCACTAAGTACAACACTAAGTAACACAAAGGAAACAACTAAATAATTTCCATCTAAATTGTTAAATAAAGGGATCGGACTGAAAGAAAAATTTGAAATAAGAACATTCGAACAATCGAATTTAGAACAAATGAACTATTAATATGCAGAAAGAAACTGATTGCATTTTTGGAATAAGACCTGTTATTGAGGCTATCAAAGCAGGGAAACAGATTGACAGGCTGCTTATTAAGCAAGGACTCCAGGGCGAACTCTATCATGAGCTGATGACTGAAGTGAAAACTCATAACATCGTTTACCAGATTGTTCCTATTGAAAGGATAGAACTTGTAACCCGAAAGAATCACCAGGGGGTACTGGCTTGGTTATCTGTAATTGAATATCAGTATATTGCCAATCTCCTTCCAATGATATATGAAAAAGGGGAAGATCCCTTGATAATTGCCCTGGATGGTGTTTCTGACGTAAGAAACTTTGGTGCAATTGTCAGAACGGCTGACTGTCTTGGAGCCCATGCTATAATAATCCCGGAGAAAGGATCAGCAAGAATAACAGCAGACGCAGTTAAAACTTCAGCCGGAGCTTTGCATTCATTTCCGGTTTGCAGGGAAAGAAGTATTGTAAGGGCAATTGAATTTTTAAAAGAATCCGGACTCAAAGTAATTTGTGCAGGAGAAAAATCCGGTACAAAAGCTTCAGAAGTTAAATTAACTGGTCCATCTGTGTTGATTCTCGGAGCTGAAGATAAAGGTGTAAGCCGTGAGCTTATCTCTTTATCTGACAATCAGATTATGATACCAATGACAGGTAGTATTGGTTCACTAAATGTTTCAGTAGCTGCCGGAATTTTATTGTATGAGATAGTTCGTCAGAGGACCAAACAATAGGTTGAGGTTGAGAAAAACTTAACCTTAACTTTAGCCTCAGCCTCAACCTTATTCAATAATACTTTTAATTCTCTGATCCAGAGCTGCCTGATCTGCAGTAAAGGATGCCAGTCCTGCCAAAGTAAGTAATGTGTCAGGAGCAATTTTCCCTTCACTTATTTTTTTCTCCCATCTTGAGTGCACTGGTATTTTTCCATCCGAAGCTATAAAGCCTTTCTCCTCTTTGGACAGTGTTGGGAACATATCTTCGCATCCCTCTTCCTGGGCTATGTAAATAAGTTCAGCACCAGTAGACGGTACTTTAGAAGCAAGCCTGTCGGCAAGTTTCAGAACATTATTATTGACTTCCCAGAATTTTTCAATATGTGCGTCTTTCGCTGATTCAAAGATGCTTACATCATAATTTTCATGCAGGCGCGATGAGAATTTTCCACTTAATTCTTTATGTCCGGCAGCAGCTATTTTCGGTGGCATAGTAAATACATCCGTTCCTGCCAAAAGCTCAAGCTGATTGTAGTTTCTCAGACTTGCCGCAATCAGTTTTGTCTGCCATGGATTCTCAGCAGACTGTCCTGTGACCCAGTTTTGTGATGCGATAACAGCCATTTCACCTGCACCGGAACCATCTCCCAGATGATTATTAACCATGTATGCACCAATCCGTCCAAGAAACACATTCAGATAGTCTGGTCTGGCAACTCTGGTTACTATCACATTTTCACGGGCGCTGAATTCAAGTGTAAAATTGATCTTAACACCTGAGTCCTTAAGGAGCCTTGCCCCAATTAATCCTTCAGCAGTATATGGAACTTTAACAACAAATTGTTCAGGACAGATCTCGTGATATCTTTTTCCATAATTTAATATAGCTTTTATATCATGAGCAGTATCTGTGTGCAATTCAACACTCACAAGACCCCCGAACTTCTGGGCGAGTATTAGCCCGTGACGTGCATTTAATATGAATGCGATCTCCTTAATCCTCTCCTCCTGAGGAAGATCCCTAACAATACTTTTTGATTCGGAGATAAAAACATCATAAATACCCTTTTGTATCTCGTTATTAAGCAAGGTGTTATTGGTAGTCAACGCACTCATCTCGGCCGACCAGTTAGACTCAGCTTCCTCAATGTCACCTGTATCCAGCCAAAGCTCAGTGCCTGTGTTTCTGAGTGATTCCCAGAAAGGATCAATCTTCCCTGTTACATGCTTCTCATTAAGATTCTTCCAAACAAAATCGCTAATTCGGGTATTAAGGTCAGCCATATATGTATTTATTAAATTTATTATTCTTAAACATTAATAAACTTTAGTTGATTTTTTTCGCTCCCCTGCCAACCGGCAGGCAGGCTTTATGGACAGGGTTAAATGAATAAAAATCAACTAATTAAAGTTCTGCTGGACAAAGCAATCATATCATCACCGGTTGGCAATTGGGATACTTTAAGTCCAAACTCATTAATAATTGCAAGAAGGTGTTCAAATATTTCTGATTGAAGATTTTCATAAGGTACCATGCCCGGATTTTTGGCATAAACATAAATCTGCAATGGTAAACCATGTCCCTCCGGTGCTCTGTGCCTAACAACTACTGTTTGATTTTCATCAACCAATGGATGCTGTTTCAGGTATGTTTCAGCATAAAACCTGAAAATACCAAGGTTGGTTAATTGTGAGGTTTTGAAAAAAGGAATTTCGATATTATCAGATCCATGAGTTGTAATATCATCTTTCTTTTCAATCGATTCGATATATTCTTTTAAAACAGGATTTTTTAATAGCTTTTCCATCAAAGCATTATCAGGAAAACTGATACTACGCATGTCAATGAATATAGCTCTTTTGATTTGTCTGACACCTGCCTCCGTCATCCCGCTCCAGTTTTGAAATGATTCATTTATAAGTGAGTAGGTAGGAACTGTTACGATCGTTTTATCAAAATTCTGAATCTTAACACTATTTAATGTAATATCGGTAACAACCCCGTCCACATCACGTTTCGCAATAGTTATCCAGTCACCAACAGTTAACAGCTTATCTGCTGATAGCTGGATACTGGCAACAAGACCCAGGAGGGTGTCTTTAAAAACAAGTATAAGGACAGCAGCCATCGCGCCAATTCCTGTAAGCAGGGTAGTAATATCTTTTTTAAATATTACTGATATGACGACCAGAATAGCAACCAGAATGACAAACATTTTTAAAAGCTGAACATATCCTTTTATATGCCTGTGTTGTGCCAGTGGAAGGGAATTATAAATTATGTGCCACGATTCTATAAAGGAGTTAATTACAACAGTTCCAATGACAACCATATAAATATATGTCATCTTGTGGATCGGGATCATGATATCAGGATAAGCTTTCAGGGCCCAGCCGGCTAGAGACCATATTACAAAAGCCGGAGCGAAATGAGAAAGTCGCGTGAAAACTTTTTGTTCGAGAAAGACATCATCCCAGGTTGTGGTGGTATATTTGACAAAAGTTGTTACAATTTTATTAATAAAGGCTTTTGCTATAAGATTTGATATCCAGGTTAAGAAAAGTACGATAAGTACAAGTGCAATTGTATTGAGTAAGGAAGCTACAGTATTGCTTAAGCCGGCGTCAAGAAATAGCTCTCTGAACCAAACCGCAGGATCAATCATTAATTGCATATAAGACAACTTTAATAATTCGTGGCAAAAGTATAAAAATTATCAATCTGTTTGGATGAAATTTTTAAGCATTCAGCCATTCAACAAAAAAAATATCATAACCTTAACAGTTATGATATTCATTTTGTTTATTGTAGCTGTCTAAAAACCAACCACCATCCCCCTACGGATCGTTGGGGTACTCCCCGCCAAGGCGGGGCAGGCTCTCCTTATTTAAAGGAGGTGTGGCCATCCGCCTGTTGGCGGATGGCCGGGGTGGTTGAAAACACTTTCTCAGCAACCCTGTTTCACAGAGTAAAAAGGTTAGTTGTTTTTTCTGTCAAAAACATAGAACAAAACAAGGCTCAGACCTCCGAAAAAGAAGATCATCGAAAGATAAGCTACAGGATCAGGAATGATTTGTGCTGACTGAATAATTGCACCTGCAATAATACCAATAGCTATTCCCATAAAAAACATTCCGGTTTTAAGAGTGAATTTAGTCCAGCTGAAACTGAATTTACGGGATTCTTTTCCTGTATTGAACAGACTGGCATCCGCCCCTTTTTCAATCAGGGCCAGTCGTTCCTTGTTACGTGTGGAAACGTGAAGATAGAATATTCCAAATGCTGTTGCGAATAATGCGATAAATGTGATAGATGCTTCCATGATTTTAAATAATTGGTTAAAAACTCTTTTTGTACTTTAGACTCTGGTTTTGTAACCCGGTTACAAAATATGTTAAAAATCACTATGTAGTTAGCAATATGTTTTTAATTTTACTGCTGTTAAAAATTTAACAATATGGTTGATTTATCGTGCAAATATTTGGGATTACAATTAAAGAATCCTGTTGTAGTGGGCAGCTCGGGATTATCCTCCTCAATTGGAAATCTCAAGACAATTGCTCAGATGGGGGCCGGGGCTGTTGTGCTTAAATCTATTTTTGAGGAGCAGATAAAGTTCGAAGCCGACAAATTTCTAAAGTCAGATAATCCTGAAATGAAATCATGGAATGAGGCATTTCAGGGAATTGTGAATAAGACAGAATTCTATTACGACGAAGCTTTCGACTATCTCACAAGTTATGCAAAAGAGCACACACTGAATCAATATCTTTCTTTGATATCTGATGCTAAAAAGAATATTGACATCCCGGTCATAGCAAGCATTAACTGCAGTACTCAGTATGACTGGCAGTACTTCGCCAAAAGGATTCAGGAAGCCGGAGCAGATGCTCTCGAACTAAATGTATACCTGTTACCCTCAGATTTTGAAAAAAATGGAATTGACAATGAGAATGTCTATTTCGATATTATTAAAGAGGTAAAGAAATACATCACAATTCCGGTTTCACTCAAAACTGGCTATTATTTCTCGAGTGTTGCCCAGACCCTGTTCCGATTATCGGAAACCGGCATATCAGGCCTGACACTTTTCAACAGACCATATAACCCCGATATCGATATTGAAACTCTTCAGGTAAATGCATCAAATATGTTCAGCTCTGAATCGGAATACTCACACTCATTACGCTGGGTAGCGCTTATGTCAGGAAGAGTTAAATGCAATATTGCAGCCTCAACAGGTATTCATAATAGCGAAACTGTAATCAAACAACTTCTTGCAGGGGCTGATGCCGTTCACATGGTGTCGGTATTTTACAAACAGCATTTACACCATTTTGATGTTCTTCCAGGCATAATAAAAGGATTAGAAACCTGGATGAAAGAACACAAATACAACAATATTTCTGAGTTCAAAGGCTTATTAAGCAGGAAGAATGTGCACAATCCCGCTTCATACGAAAGAGTTCAGTTTTTACGTCTTTTTTCAAGTATTGAATAACAAGTATTTAAAGAAGAAAAATGTCCCATTCAGAACATCATACAGAAAGAAATTCACTGGCGTACAGCATTGAAAAAAATGTTGAGGTTTATACCCAGAAGTGTTATCAGTGCGGAAAATGTTCTGCAGGTTGTCCGGTTGCAGAAGATATGGATTTTCCTCCCAGCATGATAATGCGTCTACTTCAGACAGAGGACCTTGCCAATGATGATAAAATTCTCAGATCTCATTCAATATGGCTTTGCGTAACCTGCGAAATGTGTTTGAGTCGTTGTCCGATGGAAATTGATATCCCCTCGATGATGGATTATTTAAGACAACGATCGCGGAGCGAAAAGAAAGTCAATAAGAAGGCAAAAAATATCATTGCTTTCCATAAGGCATTCCTGAACTCAATAAAATATACAGGAAGATTATTTGAACTCGGTCTTATTCTCGATTATAAACGCCAGTCTCTTAATCTGATGCAGGATGTCGCACTGGCTCCTAAAATGATATCAAGAGGCAAGCTGCATTTTATACCTTTTATCATCAAAGGAAAAAATCAAATGGCCAGAATATTTAAAAAAACAAGCAACTAAAGAGGAATAAATGAAAACTGGTATATATCCCGGATGTTCACTGACAGGATCTGCACGAGACTATAACGAATCTGTATTTGCTATTGCAGAAGCTTTTGGTTTAGAGTTTATACAGATCCCCGACTGGAATTGCTGCGGGGCCACTGCTGCCCACAATCTCAATAAGGAGCTGTCGCTGGCATTGCCTGCCCGCATTCTTGCAATTGCAGAAAAAAATGGTCTTGATGAGATAATTGTCCCATGCGCTGCCTGTTATAGTCGTCTTGTGGTTACTCAACATGAACTGAAAAAAGACCCTGAGCTAAAGAACCGTATCTGTGAAGTTATTGAGATGGATTATCGTGGTACTTCAGTAATCCTTAATGTCATTGAGTGGATTGACAAATATATTGTTCCAAAGCTTGAGGAAAAAATAGTCAAACCTTTTAATTATAAGGTTGCATGTTATTATGGATGTCTCCTGGTCAGACCTAATAAGATACTCAACTACGACAGAGTAGAAGATCCTCAGACACTGGACGTTGTTATGAGCAAACTTGGAGCCACAGCAATCGACTATCCATATAAAACAGAATGTTGCGGTGCCGGTTTATCAATATCGCGGACTGACATAGTATCAAAACTTTCAGGAAAAATTATTGAGGATGCAGAGCATCGCGGAGCAGATGCAATTGTGGTGGCGTGTCCCATGTGTCATTCAAATCTTGATATGCGCAGACCTGATATAAATAAATATTGGGATACAGAATTTAAGATACCAGTTATATTTGTTACCCAGGCTATTGGCCTGGCAATTGGGTTATCACCACAAAAAGTTGGATTGAGAAGGCATTTTGTAGAGGTTAAGATCAGTTAAGAAAAAATAGATTTAAGATGGCCAGAATAGGTGTATTTATTTGTCATTGCGGTGAAAATATAAGTGCGACAGTCGATTGCGGAAAGGTTGCAGAGACTATAGGCAAGTTAAAACATGTTGCTTACAGCACGGAGTATAAGTATATGTGCTCCGATCCTGGACAAACTTTGATTAAAGACGCAATTAAAGAACATAAGCTGACAGGAGTAGTTGTCTCTGCCTGCTCCCCGCGCATGCATGAACCAACATTCAGAAAAGCATGTGCTGAAGCAGGATTAAACCCGTTTCTGTGTGAGATGGCTAATCTACGCGAGCATTGTTCATGGGTCCATGAGAAAAATGAACTGACTACCCAGAAAGCAATTGATATTGTAAGGACTCAGGTTGAAAAGGTTAAACTGAATTCTGCACTTCAGCCTATAAAAGTACCTGTTACAAAAACAGCAATGGTGATCGGCGGAGGTATTGCCGGCATTCAGGCAGCCCTTGATATAGCAAACACAGGTCATAAAGTTGTAATGATAGAACGGTCACCATCAATCGGTGGACATATGTCGCAGCTGTCAGAGACATTCCCTACTCTCGATTGTTCGCAATGTATTCTTACTCCCCGGATGGTTGAAGTGGCACAACATCCCAATATTACTTTATACACTTATGCTGAAGTAGAAAGTGTTGAGGGATTTATAGGAAACTTTAAGGTTAAGATCAGGAAGAAAGCCAAGAGTCTTGACGAAAAGATTTGTACAGGTTGTGGCTTATGCACAACAAAATGCCCCCAGAAGAAAATCCCGAATGAGTTTGAACAGGGCATGGGTATGAGACCGGCTATTTATGTTCCTTTTCCACAGGCTGTACCAAACCGTCCAGTAATTGACAAAGAACACTGTACCTATTATATAAAAGGAAAATGTAAGATTTGTGAAGTTGTTTGTCCGACAAAAGCAATCCGTTTCGACCAGCCTGATGAGATTCTTGATCTGGAAATCGGTGCAATTGTTGTTGCCACCGGATTCGATATTAAACATGCTGACTTCTTCCCTGAATATGGTTATGGAAAATATAAAGATATTATTGACGGTCTTCAATTTGAGCGTATGGCATCAGCATCAGGGCCTACTTCTGGTGAAATAAGGCGTCCTTCAGATGGTCAGGTACCAAAAAATATCGTATTTATTGCATGTGCAGGGTCACGCGACCCGGCTAAGGGCATTGCATACTGCTCAAAGATCTGCTGCATGTACACAGCTAAACATGCAATGTTGTATAAACATAAGGTACATGAAGGAAGAGCGCATGTTTTCTATATGGATATCCGTTCAGGCGGTAAAAACTACGATGAATTTGTCCGTCGTGCAATTGAAGAAGATCATGTAAACTATATCCGTGGCAGGGTATCTACAGTTTTTGAAAGAGATGGTAAATTAATTGTAAAAGGGGTTGATACTCTTTTAGGAGCACAACCTGTTGAAATAGTTGCTGATATGGTGGTTCTTGCAACTGCAGGGGTTGCCAACGCTGGCGCAGAAGATCTTGCACAGAAATTGCATGTATCCTATGATCAGCACAAATTTTTTGCTGAAGCACATCCGAAGTTAAAACCTGTTGAGACAAATACAGCCGGAATATTCCTGGCCGGAGCTTGTCAGAATCCGAAAGATATCCCTGATGCAGTTTCACAGGCATCAGGATCAGCAGTTAAAGTTGCAGCATTGTTTTCACAGGACATGCTTACCAGAGAGCCTCTTGTTGCAGTAGTTAACAGATATGCACCACCCATGTATTCGACTTGTGTAGGCTGTTTCCTCTGTCAGTCAGTTTGCCCTTACCAGGCCATTGAGCGAGAAGAGTTCAAGAACCGGGAAGGAAAAGTTGTGAAAACTGTTGCTAAAATTAATGAAGGACTATGTCAGGGTTGTGGAACCTGCGTTGCTTTGTGCCGTTCAAAATCAATCGATTTACTTGGTTACTCAAATAACCAGGTTCATGCAGAAGTGATGGCATTACTAAATGAGTATTAAAAAATATAGGACCAATTTTTATAAAACTATTATATGTCAGATTTTGAACCAAAAGTTGTCGCCTTCGTTTGTAACTGGTGTACCTATGCCGGCGCCGATTTAACAGGAACAAGCCGTATCAAGTATGCATCGAACGTTAAGATCATCCGCTTCCCCTGCACCGGACGTATCGATTTCATGCTCCTTTTAAAAGCATTTGCAAACGGAGCTGATGGTATTATAGTATCAGGCTGCCATCCGAATGACTGTCATTATACATCTGGTAACTTTCATGCAAAGCGCCGTTGGATAATGTTTAAAGAACTGATGGACTTTATGGGGGTTGACATGAACAGGGTAACTTTTTCATGGGTATCAGCAGCAGAAGGAGCAAAATGGGCAGATGTGGTAAATACAACTGTAACAAAGATCCGCGAACTCGGCCCATATGTATCTTATAAGGAACTGGTAAATAAATCAGTTGAGGAGGAGGTAAAAAATGACTAGTCTCATCATAAGGGCAAAGGAATTGCTCGAGAATAAAACAGTTCAGGTTGTAATTGGTTACGAAGCCGGTCCGACCGGTGTCGCCCGTCCTGCCTTTATTACAGACCCGGCTAAAGCTGAAAGCCTCATTTATGATGAACGCTGCGTTCAGAACCTGGCAGTTTATCTTACCAAACGGGAAGTAAAAAACATTGGTAAAATGGCCATCGTTGCTACACTTCCGGTTATGCGCAGTATTATGATGCTTATCTCAGAGCAGCAGCTTTTTGCAGACAACATAGTAGTTTTAGGCATATCAGCTGACGGAAAGTTACTCGATATTGCAGACAATAAAGTAATGCAGGGTTACATAGAAAAGTCAGACCTGAGCAATCCGGAAAAATATAAAGGATTATTGACTGAATTTAATAAATTAAGTCCGGAAGAAAAGTTTCTGTACTGGCAGAAGGAACTCTCAAAATGTATTAAGTGTTATGCCTGTCGCCAGGCTTGCCCAATGTGTTACTGTACACGCTGCACAGTAGAGGTCAACCAGCCCCAATGGATACCTGTGAAGGCAAATACACATGGAAATATGGAGTGGCACATTCTAAGGGCAATGCACCTCGCCGGTCGTTGTATTAGTTGTGGTGAATGCGGAAGGGCTTGCCCTGTTGGAATTCCCTGCCACCTTCTCACGATGCATCTGACCGATCAGGTTTACAACTATTTCAAAGTATATGCCGGCACTTCCGAAAAAATGAGTTCGGTGTTATCAACTTATGAACCTAATGATAAAGAAAGCTTTATAATTTAACATGGAAACTACCAGAAAATTAATACGGAAGCAATCGTTAGAGAAGCTCTATAATATTTTATCAACGACCCGTAAGGTTTATGCCCCGGTTATAGCATCTGATAAACAGGTGGAATATAAGTACAATCCGGCTTTTACCGATGTGACATTCGATCATATCAGGTCTACCCTGTCAGTCAAAAACGTTGTCTTCCCGAAGGTTGAGAACCTGTTTTACTACACTAATAAACAAACCGAAAGCACAATTACCGACATAGATCTGAATAAAATACAGGATGTGGTATTGTGGGGCGCACACCCTTGCGATAATGCTGCTTTCGATACACTTCGTTCAATATTCTGCTGGGATATTACCGACGAATTCTTTGCAAAAAGACTCGAAAAGCTTGTTGTTATTGGGTTCAGCTGCCACCTTAGCGATGAATATTGTTTCTGCACTTCAGTTGGTCTGACGCCAAATTCAACCAAAGGTAGCGATATTTTATTATCGCGATTGAAAAACGGTGATTACCATGCAGAGATACTCACTGAGAAAGGCAATGCAATTGTGTCAATTTCTCCCGAGCTGTTTGAATCTGTTACAAACGAAGAAGCTGAAATTACTTCAGTAAAGCAGAAATTCAATCATGAGCAGGTAACAGCAAAACTGGCCACTGCTTTTGAAAATCCATTCTGGGTAGCTAACTCATTAAGATGCATAGGATGCGGAGCTTGCGCTTATGTATGTCCTACATGTGCCTGTTTTGATATCCAGGATGAAGCCAGTGGTAAAGAAGGAAAACGTTACCGAAGCTGGGATTCCTGTGGATTTGGATTATTTACTTTACATACTTCGGGTCATAACCCGCGTAATGTACAAAGTCAGAGGTGGAGACAAAGAATCATGCACAAATTTTCGTATATGCCGGAGCGCAATAATTCTCTGGGATGTGTCGGATGCGGCCGGTGTTCAAGCGGCTGCCCTGTAGACATGAACATTGCAGAACAACTTGAAGCATTACAAAACATTTAATCAGACCGTACTATGAGCGACAGTATATATAAACCTTATCTGATGGAAATTGAACAGATTGTCGAAGAGACACCTGATGTAAGGACTTACCGTTTAAAATTTAAAAATGCAGAGGAAGCTGAAAAATTCTCATTCAAAGCAGGTCAGTTTGGCGAATACTCTGTTCTGGGTGAAGGTGAATCTACTTTTTGCGTAGCCTCATCCCCTACCCGGCAAGGATATATTGAATGTACTTTCCGTAAGGCAGGTCGCGTTACAAATGCACTTGCTAACCTTGAACTTGGAGATACTGTCGGTTTCAGGGGCCCTTATGGTAATACTTTCCCTATTGAAGAATGGGAAGGGAAAAACCTTTTATATATCGCCGGCGGTATCGCCCTGCCTCCTATGCGCTGTGTGATCTGGAATACAATCGACCTTCGTAACAAATATAAAGATATCACCATCGTTTACGGTGCACGGTCAGTTTCAGATCTGGTTTATAAACATGAATTAAAAGAATGGGAAGACAGACCTGATATTAAACTCATTACAACTGTTGACCCGGGCGGACAGACCCCCGACTGGAAAGGGGAGATTGGATTTGTACCAATGGTTCTCGAAAAAGCTGCTCCTTCATCCGAGAATACAGTTGCAATACTCTGCGGCCCTCCCGTTATGATAAAATTCACAATGCCGGTATTGAAAAAACTTGGATTCAAGGATAAAGATATTTACACTACTCTTGAGAACAGGATGAAATGTGGTTTTGGCAAATGCGGCCGTTGTAACGTGGGAAAGGTTTTTGTCTGCAAAGACGGCCCTGTATTCAGTTATGAACAGATACTCACACTCCCTGAGGAATATTAAATCCACTGTTAATACAATTTTTCTCTAAGATTCGGTAACCATTTCCTAACTTTGCTCGTCAAAGAACCGGAATGGATTACAAAGGCGACATATTATATATTGAGCAGGTGCTTGCCGGCAAGATTAATGCTTTCAGTTTTATTGTTGACAGGCATAAGGATAAGGCATATAACCTTGCATTCAGAATATGTGGCAATCATGAGGAAGCCGAAGAGATTGTTCAGGATTCATTTTTAAAAGCGTATAAGTCACTTGGTGGGTTTAAGATGAAGAGCAGTTTTGCTACATGGTTATACCGGATCGTTTACAACACTGCCATTTCACGGGTACGGATTAAGAATAAAGGAATACTTTCCCTTGAAGATTTCCCTGCTGATGCAATAGATTTTATCGGAAGCAACCCTTCGGAGGAAGAAGCAGAAAAGGAATACAGAAGTTCTTTGTTGAGCTTTGCACTTCAGAAAATAAGTGAAGAAGAAAGAGGTTTAATAAGTCTCTACTATTACGAAGACATGTGCATTGAGGAGATATCGGAGGTTACCGGAGTAAGCAAATCGAACGTTAAAGTAAGAATGTTCAGAGCCCGACAGAAGATGCTTGAAATAATTGAAAAGGTTGAAAAGAATAAACTAATATATCATGAATAAACAGGAAAAATTAAAGGAAGATCTACTCAGGGAGTTCATCTATCCTGAAAGGATTGAGAAAGCTCCGGAAGGGTTTACTTCAAAAGTTATGACCCGGATTCAGATGGAGAGTGTTCCATTAAAACAGAGAGAAAAATTACAGAACAGAAACCTTGTTCCATATGTCTCAGTTGCAGTTACATTATTCTTGATTTTTGCAACATTCATCATACCAACAGATAAGTCTGATTCTTTATCTCTTCTTCTCCTTGAACAGTTTAAAAATCTTAAAATTACTGTTCCGGCAATTGATCTAAAATCCATCTTCAGCTTTAGTCCTCCGGCGATTATCCTTTATGTTTTAACCGGAATTTTAATACTATCACTACTCGATATAGCCCTTTCAGGAATATTTAACAGGGGAAAATAGAAAGAAAATAATATTTGAATACTTATATCAAATACTTTCAACCTTAGAATTAAGGCCTTTCACATTAAGAGAGCGGCTCATTGCATTCAGTACTTCAACCATACCGATTTTCACATCGCAGCTCCCTTTAAAATGGACAATCATTGCACATTGTTCAGCCTGAACAGAATCGTGGCCACATACTTCAACCAAAGATTTTATGACATGATCAAAGGTATTGATATCATCATTATACAGAACCAGTGTGGCTGATCCGTTTCCGCTTTGCAGCTTATCGTCTTTATGTAATATCTTCTCCTTCATTTCATTCCATCAAATAATTGCTTAGCCGTTTCAAGAGGGATTACTCTTTTCCCCAGACGGGCAACAACCCTCGCCTCACGATATCCATTTCTTATTAACAGGTCGGAATATTCTGACGCGCTCTCAAAAGTAATGAATTTTCCAATCAAATAAACAATATTACCATCATCAAGATTCTCTATATCTAATCCGCGGCTACCAGCCATCTTCTCCATTTCCGCTACATAATCATCTTTAAGAGGAGTTAATGATCTGATCACTTCAACTCTGAATGAAAGAGTTGGAGGAACAGTGTCCAAAGGAGTTTCCTCCAAGGTGTTAGCCAGTGTTCTGAACGGTTTCCGGCCCCACTCCCTTTCAATAATTGAAGCCCTGTCTGCGGATACCGGTTTGCCATCCGACAGGGCAACGATAAATGCATCCTTGAATCCTTTTGCCCTGACTGTCAGAAGTGCTTTTTTCGCATCAGCAGATCTCCGGAACATTCCGGCATAATAAGTAGTCTTGTCAGTCCCCGCAAGCTTAAATCCATAAACAGGAGTGATACCTAAAAAATACGAAGGGGAAACAGGATTTCGGAAAACAGCTATCTGAATCCTGTATATTAAACCTGCCGGGACATCCGGATCAATAATGACTTTCTCATTTGGATTGGTAACCGGTTTAGGTAACACTTCAAAAAAAACAAAAGTCTCGATAGGATTTTTAGTCCCGGGAATACTCTTTTTAATTGTATCTGCCTGATTAACAAGGTTTATAACAACCTTATCGGCAGGTTGTTTTTGAGGCCCTATTTTAACTATTTTATCGGACAATCTAACTGAATCTTTTACGACATTATTTTCTTGTGGTGATATTGAATCTTGTACCGGGGTTTGTTCTGATGTTCGCGGAATTACATATTTCTGACTCTGTTTTAGTTCCGGATTGACAAGTACCATGGCTTCATTGTATTTCCGGTCAGCAGAATCCTGCGCTGAAGTGGCCAGTGATTGACTTTCTGAAATTTTGACTTTCAAGGCAGACTTCTCAGAATACGGAAGTTTTGCCATTTCTTTTTTCTCGGCTTCGGCAACTGAAGAAAGAGAATCAGCTTTGTATTGAGACACAACCGCTTCATCCAGAATCTTATCATAAGCTGCAGGAAGATTTACCTTTACCTGGGTGTTATTTTGAACTGGTTTTGAAGAAGAATCCTTTGCTGCAGGAGTTATTACCTTTGTATTTAATTCAAGTTTATCACTTTTTGCAAGTACATCACTTTTAATTTCAATGTCAGGAAGTGCTCCTTTTTTTTCATTACACTGAGCTATAAATTCTGCGACTCCTAGTTCTCTGGAAGCCTTTTTTCCAACTTGTTGAGTATATGCATTATATGATTTGACGGCTTCAGGGAACTTACCCGACATTTGCATTGCCCTGCCCAGATAAAATAATATATCGGAAGGTAACGTCTTTAATACACCGGCACCCTGCAATGCCTCATTCAATAAGGTAGCTGCCTCCCCGGGCTTCCGGTTCAGCTTCAAAAGACATACTCCGGAATAATATTTATATAATGGATCTTTGGAGTATGTTAACAGAAGCTCACTGAATTCTTTATATGCCTGTTCATAATTTCCCTTGGAAAATGCCTCAAAAGAGGATTGCCGGGTAGGTTTTACCTGACTATTCTGTGAAAAAAGATCATTAAGTGGCTCACCGATAAATAATATCAGTAAAAACAAAAAAATCTGTTGCTTTTTTTTCATACCCTTCGAGAAAAACACCTTCACAAACAATTATTTTTCAATATATTAACCGGCAGATATGTACTCATACCTGTCTACTTATGTTAATAACAATTAATGTTTTTTTTGTAAAAAACGATTCAAACTTCGTAAATTTACCCATAATAACAAAATAATCCAACCATGATACAACTAAAAGAGGGATCTAAAGCTCCTTTGATTGATGGTATTGATCAGAATGGCGACCACGTAAAGTTAACTGACTTTTCCGGGAAAAAGGTAGTTTTATATTTTTATCCGAAAGATAATACGCCTGGATGCACCGCTGAAGCTTGTAATCTACGGGATAATTATGATTTGCTTCTGAAGAAAGGGTTTGCAATAATCGGAGTCAGCGCCGACAGTGAAAAATCGCATAAGGGATTTGCTGAGAAGTATTCGTTGCCTTTTCCACTTATTGCAGATACTTCAAAAAAGATCCTGAATGATTATGGTGTTTGGGGAGAGAAAAAGTTGTATGGAAAAACTTATATGGGTGTTCTGAGAACAACATTTGTTATCGATGAAAAAGGAATTATAGAAAAGATAATTGAAAAGGTAAACACTGCTGATCATACCGAACAGATTTTCAAAATGTATAAATAATAAATTCAATAATATGAGCAAAGAGAGAAAAGAGATAAACAAGGAAAAACTTAAGGCCCTCGAGGTTACCTTAGGAAAAATTGAAAAGGATTTTGGTAAAGGAACAATAATGAAATTAGGCGATCATGCAGTAGATAATGTTCAGATTATCTCAACAGGATCGATTGGACTCGATGCAGCTCTTGGTATCGGAGGAATTCCAAGAGGAAGAGTAATTGAAATATATGGTCCGGAAGCATCAGGGAAAACAACCCTTGCTATTCATTGCATTGCCGAGGCTCAAAAAAATGGAGGCATAGCTGCTATCATCGATGCAGAACATACTTTCGACCGCAACTATGCTGAAAAACTTGGGGTGGATGTTGAAAATCTTCTGATTTCACAGCCGGATAATGGCGAGCAGGCTCTTGAGATTACCGATAACCTGATCCGTTCAGGAGCGCTTGATATAGTGGTTATTGACTCTGTTGCTGCACTCACTCCAAAAGCTGAAATTGAAGGCGAAATGGGTGATTCAAAAATGGGACTACAGGCAAGACTAATGTCACAGGCATTAAGAAAACTGACAGCAAATATTAATAAAACAAACACTTCATGTGTCTTTATTAATCAGCTCAGAGATAAAATAGGTGTTATGTTCGGGAATCCTGAAACTACTACCGGTGGTAATGCATTAAAGTTTTACGCATCTGTCCGGTTGGATATCCGCAGAACAAGCCAGCTTAAAGAAGGTGAAGAAATAATAGGCAGCCGTACACGGGTTAAAATAGTAAAGAATAAACTTGCTCCACCTTTCAGAAAGGCTGATTTTGATATTCTTTACGGAGAAGGTATATCACAGCTTGGTGAGATTGTTGACCTGGGTGTCGACTTTGAAATTATCAAGAAAAGCGGTTCATGGTTCAGCTATGGCGACACTAAACTAGGACAGGGACGTGATTCAGTTAAACAGATTCTGAAGGACAATCCGGAATTATATGATGAACTGAAGGCTAAAGTATCAGAAGCTCTTAAAAAATAAAAATAAAAATTAATATTCAGCTTATGAAACCCACATGTTATACTGACACAAACACTTATAATTATAATTTTATCAACATGTGCGGTTCCATCATACCTCTAAAATCAAAATTATAATATGATGAAAAGATATCAATTTATGGTATTCCTTTTTGCTGTGCTCTTACTCGCATCATGCACTCAAAAAGCACCTGTTGCCCAAAAAGAAATTTCCACACAATTCAATAACCAGTTATCTGCTGAAGAAAAAGCAGGAGGTGTTATGACCCCTGAACTAATGTGGAAATTCGGAAGACTGGGATCGTTTACTCTGTCTCCTGACGGATCCACTGTTTTATATGAAGTAACAGATGTGGACCTCCAAAGTGAAGGGCGCCGGACAAACATTTTTAAAATATCAGTCTCTGGTGGCAATCCTGTTCAGCTTACCTCCGATGGAGGCAGTTCTGCACAATGGTTCAATAACGGAAAATCTATCGCCTTCGTAAGTAAGGGAAACCTTTGTACTATGAATGCTGACGGATCAGAACAGAAGATTGTTACAGGATTAAGTGATTTTGAGATTTTCAGTATCTCTCCGGCAGGCGATAAGATTTATTTTACAAAAAGAGTAAAACTCGATCAGACTGCAAATGAGAAGTACAATCTCCCAAAAGCCAAAGTCCGGATCATCAATGACCTTATGTATCGCCACTGGAACTATTGGAGCGATTATTCATACAGTCATATTTTTGTTGCATCATTTAACGGAAGCTCTGTTTCGGCAGATAAGGATATTATGAAAGACCAGCGATTTGAATCCCCGACTTCACCTTATTTCGATGAAGGTGAAATCGCCTGGAGCCCCGATGGAAAATCAATTGCATATACTGTAAAAAAGCTTTTCGGGAAAGCTGATGCAGTAAGCACTAATTCTGATATATGGCTCTATAATTTAGAATCTGCTAAAGAAATTAACATCACTGAGGGTAATATGGGTTACGACAAATCACCGGTCTTCTCTCCCGATGGCTCAAAGATAGCATATCAGAGTATGGAAAGAGATGGTTATGAATCTGATCTAAACAGACTTTTTGTTTACGATGTCAAAGCTGGATCAAAAACCTGGGTATCAAAAGGATGGGATTATGATATTGCAGGTATTTCCTGGCAGGATGAAAAAACAATGTTCTTTACATGTTCGTATCATGGCACCTCCCAGATTTTCAAAACCACACTAGATGAGAAAGTTGTATCAAAAATGACTGAAGGAAAACATAATCTCGGACCATTTAACCTGGAATCTGGTGTACTTGTATCAGAACTGACATCCATGTCGATGGCTCCCGAGCTTTCTGCAATTGACATGAAAACATGGACGGTAAAGCAGATTACTTCAATAAATAAAAGTATCTGCGATAATATAAGGATGGGAAAGGTTGAGGAGAAATATATTAAAACAAAGGATAAGAAAGATCTTCAGATGTGGGTAATCTATCCACCTGATTTTGACCAGTCAAAGAAATATCCTGCACTCCTTTTTTGCGAAGGAGGTCCTCAGTCAGCTCTCGATCAATTCTGGTCGTACAGGTGGAACATGCAGATGATAGCAGCAAAAGGCTATATTGTTTACGCACCAAACCGTCGGGGTGTTTCCGGGTTTGGTCAGGAATGGAAAGAGCAGATTTCCGGAGATTATGGCGGAAAAAACATGCAGGACTATCTTGATGCAACAGATGCTATGGCAAAAGAATCATACGTTGATGCAAAGAGGATGGGCGCCGTTGGAGCCAGCTATGGCGGGTATTCGGTTTTCTACCTGGCGGGCATTCATGAAGGAAGATTCAAAGCTCTTATTTCCCATTGCGGTGTATTCAATTTCGAAAGTGAATATGGCGCTACTGAAGAGGTTTGGTTTCCAAATAAAGATTATGGAGGACCTTACTGGAAAAATCTTCCAAGCTATAAGTACTCACCTCATCTCATGGTTGATAAATGGACAACCCCAATTCTTATCATCACCGGACAAAACGATTTCAGGATACCATATACTCAGAGTTTGGAGGCATTTCAGGCTGCACAGTTACATGGGGTACCAAGCAGATTGTTATTCTTTGATGATGAGTGTCATTGGGTTACAAAACCGCAGGATGCAGTTATCTGGCAGCATGAATTTTTTGAGTGGCTGGATTCGTATCTGAAATAGAGTCCGTAAAGTCTATAAAGTCTATAAAGTCCGTAAGGTTACTACTTTCGACTTTATGGACTTTCGACTTTAAAGACTAATCTCCTCCATCTTTCAATAATTCCATCACCCTTCGTACTTTATCTTCCATTGGCAACTCCCCATCGAGCCAGTGAATCTTTATTCCCCTTTTTTCCATTCCCCTGAACCATGTCATCTGCCTTTTTGCAAACTGATGAATTGCTATCTCAAGGGTTTTTGACATTTCATCAAAGAATGCCTTGGCTTGATCTTTGTATGTATTGGGGTTGCCGTCGGACAGGATATGCCAATCAATGAGCACATAAATCCCATTGGATATTGCGGCATCAACGACGGTTTTTAAATTATTCTTCATGGTGGTTGGATTGCTGATATAACCATTTTCCATCGTATACATCGCAGCCCGAACCACGGTGACTTTCCAAGTGTTGACCAGATTGGTCACCGTATTGGCCGTCCACGGATAATATTGCAAACCCATGGA
>JANXXP010000102.1 GCA_025350595.1 Bacteroidota bacterium | reverse complement strand
CATTATTTTGCCACTCAGGCAGATTTTTCAGGGATCATCAATCCGGGTACAATGATCAGTCTGAACCTGGTTGCCTGTTTAATATTCAGTATTGCATATCACTTTTTTACCGGCATCTGGAAAAAGAAGGGGATAATAGTTTTTCATCTGTTGCTTACTATCCTTTCATTCGCGGCTGTAATAATTCCTATTTCAATTTCACTTCCCTTAACAGTTAAGAATCCTGAACTGTTTCCCGGACTTGCAGTTCCAATGGTTTTCTTTCCCGCGTTGGCCTGGTTTACTCTAAAGCCACTCTTTCTCTCTGACTTATAGTAATTCCTTCGGCGGTGAATGGATTCGGAAGGATTAAGAATAGCTTATCCAGCATTTGAAGTCGACTGGTCAGGAAAATTAGCTATTCCTTAGACGGAACCAAATTTAAGTTTTATTCCTATTACAAGAATATCATCGATTTGTTCAATATCTGATCTCCATTCATCAAGGGTTTTCTCAAGAACTTCTTTTTGCTCATTCATTGGCAGATGGCAATTATTCAGCAACAGGTCCTTAAATTTTTTTGCTTTAAATGTTTTTCTTTCAGGCCCTCCAAGTTGGTCCACATAACCATCACTAAACAAATAAACAATATCATCTTTTTTAAATTCCATCTCTTTATTTGTGAAAGTAATCTCACCATCATCATATATCCCAAGCGGCATTTTATCGCCAGCTAATTCTATCAGTTGCTTATCCCTTATCAGGTACAGTGGACGACGTGCACCTGAAAATTGAAGCTTATTGAATTCCAAATCCAGTATAAAAAGTGCCATTTCCATGCCATCTCTTGTGCCACTATTGTTATGTTTCTGCTGCAGAGTTCTTATGACGTGATCCTTCAGTCTGGTTAATGCTTCACTGGCACTTAGCTTAGCAGCATTATTCACTAACTCATTAAGAAAAGTAAGACCCAGGATACTCATAAAAGCGCCGGGTACGCCATGACCTGTACAGTCTGCTGCTGCAATAAAGATGGAATTATTGTTTTTCTTGAACCAATAAAAATCACCGCTGACAATATTAAGCGGTCTGAACAAAATAAAATAATCGAATAAATCTTCAGACAGAATTTCTTGTGACGGGAACATTGCTGACTGTATTCTCTCAGCATAATTTATGCTGTCAGTCAGGTATTTATTCTGTATTTCAATTTCATCTTTTTGTTTGTTCAGGAGCTTGTTTGTTTTTACTTTCCTGCGGTAGTTCCTGTATGTTTGTATAGCAACCAGGATTGCAATTATAAATCCGATAATAAAGGTTCTTTGGGTAAATCTCTGTTTTTTAATTTTTACATCCTGAAGGCTTATCAGAGTTTCCTTTTTATCAAGTTCATAATTTAATTGCAGAAATTGAATTTTGTTGTTATTAGCAGCTACGTATAATGTGTCTTTGATGTTTGTAAGTAAAGTCTGGTATTTAAATGCGTTGCCAAAATCAGACATTTTTGCATAAGAAGCGGAGAGGCCTTCATATGCTTGTCTTAATTCTTTTTTTGCTCCTATTTCTTCAGCTAATCCTCTGGCTTTATCATATGTTATTATTGCCGATTTATAGTTTCCTGCTGCCAAAAATGTTTCTGCCAGCCCGAGAAGTGTTGCAGTCATTTCCAATTTTGCATCGGATTGTTTTGCAATCTGATATCCTTCCTGCTGAACCTCAATTGCCTTTTTAAAGTCACCTCTTTTCATATAGACCTTCCCAATGTTTGTAAGGGTATAAGGAACGTTGCCTGAGTTTGATCTCCTGAATGCATTCAGCGATTTTTCATAATAGAATAGAGCAGTGTCATAAGCCTCCTTTTGAAAATATATCTCACCAATGTTTACACAAACTGTTCCAATTGCATCATTATTCCCAAGTTTTTCACTGAGCGGCAATGCTGAGAGATTATACTTAAGTGATTGTCCATGGGTTTTAGGATTATTAAGGTATATGACCCCGATATTGATCATTGATGTTGCTATGCGCAGAGTATTTTTTGATTCTTCTGCAGCTTTTAAAGATCTGAGGTGAAAATCAATGGCCTTGACATCATCACCCTGATTTGCATACAGGGCACCTAA
Organism: Bacteroidota bacterium; assembly: GCA_025350595.1. Taxonomy (GTDB): domain Bacteria; phylum Bacteroidota; class Bacteroidia; order Bacteroidales; family VadinHA17; genus LD21. The sequence continues at coordinate 21,897 of JANXXP010000102.1, read as the reverse complement.
ATTACTTAGTATATTCGAAACCCCTACTTTATCATTTATTGCTTCAAAGTTACTCAAGGATTGCTGCCAGGAATTTATTGTTTCAGAATAGTTTCCCAGAAAATAATAACCCATCCCTATATACTTGTAGGAATAAGCTAATCCTTTTCCAAATTTCAGTTTTTCAGCCAGATTGAGAGCTTTATTACCATAAAAAATTGCACTGTCTGGGGATGATCTGTATTCATTTTTGCAAATGGAGATAAGAGTGTTCACTTTTGTAGTGTCCTCTTTACAACTTTCAAGCACCAGCTTCAGACTATCGACACTTACATTCTGAGCGAAACAAATCTGATAAAAGGCAAGAAATAGTATAAAAAAAATCTGTTTGTTCCTCTTCATCAATGATTAATTCAGATGGATTTTCTTTTGAATAAGTAACATGTCAGGTCTCAAATTGTTTATTTATGACAAATTGTACCCGGTTGGAATAATATTTCTGACAGACAGCATATTTGAAGTTACATTCCGGAGAAAAGCCTAAACATACACATATATAAATATCTGAATATATGTTAATTATCATATTATATTTAATTAGTCTAAATAAACTTTATTGTTTTTTATCTGTTTAAATTCTTAATCTGGTTCATTATATTAGGGATAGGTTAGAGGAAGAGGTAATAACATTTAGTGTTAAATGAACCCTTAACTATTAATATATCAGCCTATAAGATCATATTTACCAATTTTTTATTTAGCTAACCTATATTTTTCTCCGTGAAAAAATTAACTCTTTTCTCCTTAAGCATATTGAGAGGAGTATTCTCTTTTGCTTTTTTTCTTTTCTATTTTTCACTTATCACTTTTGGTCAAAAAAAGGATATAAATATAATTGTTAACTGTGTCGAGTATATTGGAAATGGAACTTACAAAGCCAATTTCGGATACGATAATCCAAATACCTCGATAGTAAACGTGAATCAACCAAACAGCGTTGTATTGTACAATAACGGTTTGACAAAGAAATATGCAGTAAATTCGTTCCAGACAGGTGTAAAGGAAAAGGTTTTCAGTCAGGAGTTTACAGACAAGGATAAGGTACAATGGACGGTAATTTTACCGAATGGTACTGTGAAAGTTATTACTGCTGACATACATTCCAACCACTGCAATGATGTGAGCAGTATTGTTCCTTATTACGCGCCGCCTGCAGGGGGAAAAGTAAGTATACAATCACTTATTGGTGCAGAACTTACATCACTCTATAATACGTACAAGAGCTTATATCCAAATTTCAATGCAACTTCAGATAATATTTTCCAGCTCAGAGTAAAAAATGGAGTAAACCAGGTATTTATAGAGGCAATGTCAATTGGGACTACAAGTAGCTTACTTCCCCTGCTTAACCGATGGGGCTTCGAATTGGTTCTTGATAATGCTTCAGCAAAACAGGTAACCGGTTGGATACCTGTTTCGATGTTGCTTAATATGAATACTTTAACAACTACTCTGAATTACGCCAGACCAGTATATCCTGGTGTTGGGAACTATTTTGTGAAACAAACCGGACTTACAGAGACCCAGGGTGATAAAGCAATGCGATCTGATTTTGCGCGTCTGGGATATAGTATTGATGGAACAGGTGTGAAAATCGGTGTGATCTCAAATAGTTATAACACCAAAGGGGCTGCAGCAACAGATGTCTCTAACGGCGACCTTCCGGGAATAAATAATCCGGATGGTTATACAAAAATAGTTGATGTGAGGAAAGATATTGATCCTGCTTCTGGTATTGTAATGTCTGACGAAGGCCGTGCAATGCTTCAAATAATACATGATGTAGCACCGGGAGCAGAATTGGCTTTCTATACAGGATCCATTGGTGAACAGGATATGGCAAATGGGATCAGAGATTTAGCTGACCCTGCAAAAGGGAAATGTAATATAATTGTTGACGATATCAGCTATATTACCGAACCTTTTTTTCAAGATGGAGTAGTTTCTAAAGCGGTAGATGCGGCAGTAGCTCAGGGAGTTACCTTTTTCTCTTCAGCAGGGAATTTTGGAAGCTGGACTTTTGAAGATGTATTTCTGGCCGGAACCGGTACTCCCCGTAACATCACAGGAACAGCCCATAACTTTGGAGGCGGCAACATTTACCAGATGGTAAACCTGGGAGAAGGCACCTACACTCTTGTTATGCAATGGGACGATGGTTCAGATCCGACAATGGCTACCACTAAAACCGATATGGACATTTTTCTGTCAAACAGCACCGGATCTACTGTACTCGGATTTAACCGTGTTAATACGGGAGGAGCACCCATAGAAGTTATCCCATTTTCAGTAAAAGCCGGAGGATCAACAACTAATATTATTATTTCAAAAGCGTCAGGAACTTTGCCTAATGTTCATTTCAAATATATTTTGTTTAGAGGTGGGGATAAATTTCAAATTGCTGATGCTGCTCAAAGGAAAGGAACTTCTACCATCGTAGGTCATGCAAATGCTGCTGGGGCAATTGCTGTCGGAGCTGTAAGGTTTGATAATACTCCTCAGTATAACGGAGTACTTCAGGTAATGTCTTTCTCCTCGCAGGGAGGAACCGCAGTCAATGGTGTTATCAGGCCAGACAAACCAGCTTTCATAGCACCCAATGGTGTGAACACTACTGTTGATCTTGGCAATGGAAATCCAATCGGAGGTTTGCCCAGCTTTTACGGCACCTCTGCCGCAGCGCCACATGCAGCAGCCGTTGCTGCCCTGATCATTCAGGCCAGGATAAAATTCGGTGGGATAAATGGATTAGGAACAGGTATTGCTCCTACTCCTTCAGAAATTCTGAGTTTATTGAAAACCTCTTCCCTTCCTGTTGGAGTGCCAGCACAAGTGGCAGGTGCCGGATTCATCCAGGCAAATAAAGCGATAGAACTATTTGCCAATCCGAAGCCTTTTATTTCAAATCTGGTTTTAACCGGAGCGGGAACACCGACTAATCCTTTTACATCATTCATCGCTCTTGGAGATTTTTTCATTCCTAAAACAGGAATAGATTCAGATCCGGTATATACAACAAAGATAATCTTCAGGACCGACACACTTTCTGCTTCAAATGTCAACGCTACCAATGAAAATACAATCCTGGTAAATAATACTTTCCTTGGCAATCCGGTAATTCAGGCTTATACCCCACCGAAGTCTCCAAGTCGTCTTGATGGTGGGTCATCGAACCCAAAGAAACCTTCCGATCAGGAATTAATTACAGTAATAGTTACTTCGGTGGATGTACATAAAAAATATGGAGCGGTCATGCCTGCATACTCTTCAACATTCCTTATTCAAACTGCCGGAGGTAACTATACTTCACTTGCTGATGCTGTGACAGCAGGAAAAATGCTTCAATCTGAAGCAGACCGGATTCAGCAACTTGCCTACAATGTAACATCTAATGGTATAACGGTTGACGCCAGTACAGGGGTGGGAATCTATCCTATCATGCCTTCTTTAACACCTTTCCTCAGTTCAGAGAAAGAATTAGGTATTGCTATTTCTGAAAAGTATAAGCTGTTGTTTGTTGATGCTGGTCACCTTTTTATTGATAAACTCCCTCTTAAGATCACTCCAAAAGATACAACCATTGTATATGGAAGTGTTTTACCTGATGTTAAACTTAACTTCAAGTACGAAATTGTAAATGATCCTTCAAATCCGGTTGTTGTGGCAAATCAGGACGCAATACTTTCATCTGTAAAAGCGGAACATACGGCTGCATTAACCAACGGAATATCTCTGGTCAACGGAATATCACTTGTTAATGGAGTTCCAATGATAAATGGTATTTCTCTGGTCAATGGTATTTCACTGGTCAATGGAATTTCACTGGTCAATGGAATTGAAGTCAGAGTGGATGTAAAGGATAATGTGACGACAGTTTATGTAGCCGGACAACCTGTAGGTAACGGAATCTCGCTTGTAAATGGAATATCACTTGTTAACGGTCTCCCATTTGTAAATATGACGGATATTGTTGCCGGGGATGCCCGGGTAAATGATGGGAATATCATTACTATTAAGAATGGTTTCATAACTGCTCTGAATGGGATATCTCTTGTCAATCAGGCTAATCCAAACGGGATTTCACTTGTGAACGGGATATCACTAGTAAATGGTATTTCACTTGTAAATGGAATAGAAGTAAATGTTTCCGGGTCATCAGTTACTGTTGGTGGAAATACCTTAGGTAATGGAATTTCCCTTGTAAACGGCGCTGAGTTGCTAAATATTAACGGTTTAGTAATGGTTAACAGTGAGCATATTACGAATGGAATCTCTCTGGTGAATGGTGTACAGGTTCATATTACGAACGGAATCCCTATGGTGAATGGCATTTCTCTTGTCAATGGTATTCCATATAACACAGGAGATATTGTGAAGACAGGTAACCTTATAGTGGATTTTGTTAATGGTAATTTCAGAGTATCGCAGATAACCGTGAATGGGATCTCACTTGTGAACGGTATTTCTCTTGTTAATGGAATATCTCTTGTTAACGGAATATCACTAGTTAACGGTATCTCGCTTGTTAACGGTATCTCGCTTGTAAACGGTATTGCTATTGAAGATGTTAATGGTCAGATAGCTAATGTTGTGGATCTTAAGAATATGAATTTTCTTGCTAGTTCAAGCGCTATGGGAGCTCTGCCAAAAGTTAATGGAATTTCATTAGTAAATGGATTAACTGGTATTGATGGAAGTTTCTTAAAAACGGCCTCCGACCCTTCTCAGACAAATTTTACCGCTGAGTCAAATGGGATTTCACTGGTTAATGGTATTTCTCTTGTAAATGGGACAGCAACTGTTAATGGAATTTCTCTGGTGAACGGGATTTCGCTTGTTAACTCATCAACGGTTAGCGGAACATGTAACTCCGGTGCAATACTTGTTTTTGACGCGAACGATATTCCGGCAAGTTCCACAAACCAACTGAATGTTCCGCTTAGTCCTATCTGCTTCATTACAGGAACAACAGCCGGAAAACACTGGATTATACCGGGATCCTATCTTTCAAATAATTTTGATGTAACATACGGTCTTGGAACTCTTACAATAAACAAGGCAGCTCTTCAAATCACTGCTAAAAATAGCGGGAAGATCTATAATGACGCTGAACCTGATTTAAAATATAGCATTACAGGACTTGTCGGTACTGATGCTGAAACCGGATCCTTATTACGCGAACCAGGTAAGGCTGTTGGTGTATATAAAATACTGCAGGGAAGTCTGAATGCCGGCGATAACTACAATGTCACATATTTACCGGGAATTTTCACTATCAGCCAGAAAACTTTAAATATTTTGGCAACCGGAACTGATAAGGATTATGATGGTCTGAAAGATGCTATGGTAACTCTTTCAGATAACCGTGTAGCCGGAGATAATTTCTTGTTATCTTACACCAGCGCTTCATTTTCAGATAAAAATGCGGGTGATAACAAAGTAGTAACCGTAACAGGAATTAGCATTAATGGTGATGGTGCAGGAAATTACATAATCAGTCCTGACCCGGTAACTTCAAGTGCAAAAATAAGGGTTAAAAGTATCAATGTCACAGCCAAAACAGATACCAAAGAATATGATGGAAGCACGAGTTCTGTCCAGGTACCAATAGTTGATGCTTTGATGACCGGGGATTTAATTGGGACAGCTCCTGTGCAGGCATATGATACAAAGAATGCCGGAACAGGAAAAACACTGATCCCCGGAAGTCTGGTTATCAATGATGGGAATGGGGGATTAAACTATGCTATTAGCTACCTTAATAATACTTCAGGTGTAATTACAAATAAGGCTATCAATGTGACTGCGGTAACTGACAGTAAGATATATGATGGAAGCACGAGTTCTGTCCAGGTACCAATAGTTGATGCTTTGATGACCGGGGATTTAATTGGGACAGCTCCTGTTCAGGCATATGATACAAAGAATGCCGGAACAGGGAAGACGATGATCCCAGCAGGTTTGGTTATCTCTGATAGCAATAGTGGATTAAACTATAGTATTACCTACATTAATAATTATACTGGGGTAATCACTGCTAAACCACTGACTGCGACTCCGTCTATTCCGGTTCTTTACATCAATGAACGTGATCCATTGCCAGTGATTAACTTTAATTTTTCAGGGGCAATTTCGAATGATGTTATTTCTTGTTCAGTCACTGTTATACGCGACAAGGACAATGTTTCATACAACATTAATTCATCGTATTCTGCAGGAACCTATTCAACGAAACCTGTACTATGCAATAGTAATTATTATTTTACAAGTATTACTTCAGGAATATTATATGTTAATCCTAATGGCGATGAAACACGTGCTATCAGGCCAATACTGAATTGTGTCCAAAAAATGTTTGACGGCCCTGGGTTAAACTATATTGCCAATTTTGTGTATAAAAATGACAATAGTACTGACGTCTATATCCCGATCGGTGTGAATAATCTTCTTTCAGGGAATTATGGGCCAAAAGATGCACAGCCTGTATTATTTAAAGCAGGCGGTGGATTTTTCAGTGTGAATTTTGACGGTAAGAACCTTTCATGGAGTGTTTCGAGCAGGGATGAGGAACATAATACTTCTATGGCCACAAACGCAAATTCAAGTTCAACAAAATGCGGGTCGGAATCAAAATCTGCTCTTGCCGTTCCTCCTGATTTGGCGACGGTATCAGAAGCTCCTCCAGTGGACCTGATTGCTTATCCGAATCCTGTAATTGATAAAGTTACTGTCTCGATGAAAGGTATAGGAACATACGAAAAGACCCAGGTATACGACTATTCAGGGAAGTCCCAAAATGTCACTTTCACAGTCAGGGGCGATGATACGCTTGTTATTGATATGTCGGCATTATCGCGAGGTACATACTTTATCAAAGTTGTAAATAAATATACCTCCAGGATATTTACTGTTATCAAACAATAAGTATCAAAATGGGTTACCATTAAGTGAATTATGAAAAAGAGGTTGTCTCAAAATGACTTTTGCGACAGCCTCTTTTTCTAAACTGGTGGTCGGGGTAACAGCCTTTTTAAGACCAATGTGTTGTCTTTGAAAAACCTTTTTCTTCTCGTGTCAGTTACGCTAATAACAAGGCTATTTTGTTTAGTCCGGGAATATAGTGGAAATTAGGGAAGATGGAAGGTCGATAACCATCTTGCAATAGGTTTAATTATTGATCACTGTTCTTTCTTTTAATTACTTCAGTTTTAAAACATATTTGAGATATACTTTTGGATTGGGATTGCTTTTCAACGTTTATAAATAGTTTATTACTTCTAAAAATTAAAGTATTATGGATTTTACCAGCCCAATGCATCTGTTACTTATAATACTAATAATAGTGTTATTGTTTGGAGGGAAAAAAATTCCCGAATTAATGAAGGGAATTGGACAAGGTATGAAAGAGTTTAAAAAAGCGTCGCAGTTTAATACCGATGATGAGGATAAAACTGCTCATAATTATAATGTACCCCTAAAAAAGAAAAGCTTTAATACTTTATATTAATGTACTAAGTACATGACAAAAATTTACAACATTGGTTAAAGCTATCTATATCGTTGGTAAAAAGCAAGTTTGCAATGTAATTAAGACCATATTTGAACAAACTTATAGCCCTTCTACCATGTTTTTTGATTTTGATGGGTTTGAGAGTGTCGAGATGTATTCCTACCCTATACACCCATGCAAAAGCAATTAAGACCAGTGCCAACAACTTACTTACCCTCTCAATATCAGACAGATGAGTGTCCTCAATATTAAAACCACTAGTTTTCAGAGCCTTAAATGCAGACTCTATCTGCCATCTTTCTTTGTAAAGTACCTGAGCTTTGTCGGGCTTATTGAACGATACTATTATTTGCAACTCCGGAACATTTTCCTTGTTTATAATCCTGGAGGCAGAGAGATAGCAGAGTTCTCCATTGACACGAACAATCTTTCGATGAAAGCCACATTCATTGATCTTGAGGGTATTGAACAGCCACGAAGCTTTTGCCCTTTTCCCGCCTGCAGGTTTCTCAACCCAGAAGTTATCACGTATACGAATATGATATTCAATGTGTAGTTTGTTAAGATACTCCAGCCATTGGTCCCCAACAAACTCCCTGTCGGCCAGCAGGCATTCTATGCTGCTGGATCCGAACAGCCTGACAAAGCGGGCCATTAAGTCAATTCGTTCCTGCATACTTGAGTTTCCGAACTTAGGCATTATATGGAACAGAATCGGAAAGGCTACTCCTTTATATACGATGCCAAGAGTAAGGATGTTGATATTCTTCGTGCCGAACTTCCAGTTTGTCCTGTCCAGAACCAGCCGGTATGGTGGTTCATGTGGAAGCAGGGCAAATATAAACCTTGCTACCAGATCCGAGTCCAGCGAATACCCAGCAACAAACCTCTGTATCCTTCTAAGCGACGACTCTACATTAACACTAGAGTCAAACCCACAAGCCAGTTTTTCGAAGCAGACAGTCTGTACCTTGCATAACGCACTGATAAATAAGCCAAAGAACTTTATACGTGCTAAGTTCATTTTATCACCAAAGAACTCAGCTAGCGTATCTGATAAAATTGTAACTTTGTTTTCAACCTTGATTTTCATAGTCGGAAAATGTATTGGTAACACATTTCCAACATATTGAATATCAAGGTTTTAACCTAATAAAAGAACGTGTATTTATTAACAATTACACTATAACATATTAACAATCAATTAGTTATTATTTTTTGTCATGTACTAAGATTAATGTAATAAATTCTTTGATGAACAAATTCATTAGAATTATTGGTTATGTATTAATAAAGTCATATTACAATTAAACGACAATCATTTACAATTTTAAAGGAGAGGTCCAAAAATCCATCACTAATTAAAATGAAAATTATGAAAAAATCGATTTTTATTGTGGCAGGTATTTTCCTGTCTTTACTTGGGCTTAAATGTCAGAATGCTACTGACGGTTATAAGATTGTACAGAGGATACATCTTGAAGGCGACGGCGGCTGGGATTATCTGAATGCAGATGATGCAACTGGCATGTTATATGTTTCCCACGGGAAAATAGTAAATGTGGTAGACATGAGTACAGGTAAAAATGTAGCTACAATAACAGATGTAAATGGGGTCCATGGTATCGCAATTGCTCCGGAGTTTAACAAGGGATTTATTACCAATGGACCGGATAGCAATGTAACTGTATTCAATACAAAAGACTTCAGTATTATTGAAAAAGTAAAAATAACAGGAAAGAATCCTGATGCGATAATCTTTGAACCGTTTAGCAAAACAATAATTACCTGGAATGGACGTACATCAAATGCAACGGTAATAGATGCGAAAACTGATAAGGTCATACAAACCATTGTGTTGGCTGGAAAACCTGAAGCTGCAGTAAGTGACGGAATGGGTAAGGTTTTCGTGAATATTGAAGATAAGAGCGAAGTATGTATGATCAATGTGAAAACCTGGAAAGTGGAACAGACATGGTCAATTTCTCCAGGTGAAGAGCCAAGTGGTCTGGCTCTTGATAATGAAAACCATCGTCTTTTCAGTGTTACCAGCAAGCTGATGGTTGTGCTTGACTCAGAAACGGGAAAGGTTATAACAACACTTCCAACAGGAGACCGTGTCGACGGCGGTGGTTTTGATCCGGGTTTGAAAAGAGCCTACAGTGCTTGTGGTGAAGGTCTGCTTACAGTAGTTCAGGAAGATAATAAAAACTCATTTAAAGTGCTGGCAAATATTCCGACACAGGCAGGTGCAAGAACTATTTCAGTAAGTTCAAAAACTCACAGGATTTATCTGCCAACTGCTGAATTCGGGCCAACTCCTGAAAAAACTGCCGATAATCCAAGACCAAGACCAACATTGAAACCCGGTACATTTACAGTGCTTGTGGTTGAACCAATAAAGTAAGTTCATTTAACTTTGAGGATTTGGATTCAGGCTTGGTCATTAATGATTGTATTAGGTAAAACTTTGACTAAAAGGTGGCTGCTTTCATGCAATCTTTCGATAACAATATTAACGATCATGAATCTTATTTTCATTAAACTCTTAATTAATAATTTAAATTAGAAAAAATGGTGGCGGATGGTTATAAAATAAAATTTGGATTGTTTTCCAGTAAATCAGGCAAAGTATCAAACAAAGAAGTGTATTATTCAAATCCTAAAAATATCAAAGGTACTTATACAGGTGAAATCAACGATGGGAAATTCAATGGAAAGGGAACCCTGGTTTTAAAGTCAGGAGATACTTACGTTGGCAAATTTCAGAATGGTAAATATCAGGGAAAGGGAATATATACTATGGCTACCGGGGATGTTTATGATGGTGATTGGATTGAAGACAAAAAGGATGGAAAGGGGATATATACGTGGGCTAACGGAAGTGTATATGATGGGGATTGGAAAGATAACAATATGCATGGGAAGGGAAAATATACCTGGTCTGATGGTCGTGTCTATAATGGTGAGTGGAAAGATAACAATATGCACGGGAAAGGTAAAAGATATTGGATTAATGGGGATGTTTATGCAGGGGATTGGTTTGAAGACAAAAAGCACGGAAAAGGTAAATTTGCATGGGCTAGTGGAGAAGTTTATGAAGGTGATTGGATTGAAGATAAAAAGAATGGAAAGGGTAAATATTCCTGGGTAAGCGGGACGGTATATGATGGAGATTGGAGAGAAAACACTATGCATGGGAAGGGTAAATTTACCTGGCCGGATGGGAGGGTTTATGAAGGTGATTGGATTGAAGATATGATGACCGGAACGGGGACGATGAACTATGCAGATGGTAAAAAATATAAGGGTGAATGGTTAAATGATAAAAGAAATGGTACAGGTAGTTTATATGACTCTGATGGCTTAATGATTGAAACAGGTAAGTGGATTAGTGGCTTTTGTAATAATGATTTAGTTAATAGTTGAATACATATAGATCTGAATGATTGAAGATTATACACAAGAAGTTAAGAAATACTAAGAAGATAAGGAAGTTATAAATAAAACAGCATCCAATTTTGAAAGTCTCCGCAATGAATGTAAGATGCACTCTGATAAATTTGGTATTGGGGTTATTTTTCTTCAGATATCTATTTTACTTTCTTCAATTGCAACTCTATCAAAAAAGAGATTTGTGTGGATTTGTAGTTTATTTTTAGGATTAATCGGTATTTTCTATTTTATCGATGGTTTTCTTCTGTTTATCCAAGATGTATTGTTCTGAATAAACCTTTCACATTTGGTAAGTAAAGGCAATCAGCAAACTCCAGGTTTGATTTAGATGAGGTGGTTGTGTTAAAAATCATTTGACAATAACATATAATTATCATAACTTGCATATTATTAAGCTTAAAGTGAACATAGTTTAAACTAAAATTTTAATATGATGGTTAAAATATTTTTATGTTCTGTACAAAGAGATCTTGGAAACGGCATGGAAAATTGTCTGGCCATGCGAGATTCAAATGGCAATACAGGCATCAATGACCTTCGTACAGTCGTTCAGAGTGGGTCTAAGGTTAATTGGGTACTAGAGAAGGATAGCGGTATAAGGAGCATATCGAGAATATGGGTAACAGAAACGCTACCTGGTGGTAAAGTATTTAAAAAAGAACCGAAAAAGACGCTTCTGACAAATATATTCCAGGTGGATCTGGTAGATTCTGAAATAAAACTGGAGGATAAATATTACATCAGATACTTACTGGACAATGGAAAAGAAGTAATTATAGATCCTTACATAAGGATCGAACCACCCATAGGATGATACGATGCATAATCGATTTATTTCAACTGTTTTTTTTGTCATTTTTGTTGCAATAAACTCAATAACCGTTGTAAAGGGTCAATCAACAGATAGTCTTTTGTATTTATTAAATCATAACTTCATTAAGGAAGATACTAATAGATTCAAATTCCTTTGCAAAATAGCGGCAAAATCAATTGATTCTGATACCATTTTAAAATATAGTGAACAGGCTATAACCCTTGCTGATAAATTGGACCATAATCCTGCAGCAGCTTATGTTTACAAAGGATTTGGCTACCTGAATTCGGGTCAGCTTGCCAGTGCCCTTGAATGCTTCATTAGTGCTGCCGATTATTATAAAACTTATGGCAATTATACAGGTATGGCAGCGGCTTATACCTATTTATCAGAAACATATAACCAGCAGGAAAACTTCGATAACGCTGAGTTTTACCTTAAAATTGCCGTTGAAATTTTTAGAAAAGAAAAAGATGAGATAAAGCTTGCTTCTGCCTTGCACAATTTAGGATACACTAATTATTGTATGGGTCAATATGATACTGCCTTAAATTTATACTCAGAGACAATTGAAATATACCAGAAGCTGGGTATAATGAAAGAATATGCCTTTTGCCTTGGAAATATGGGTTTGGTATATTCCAAAAAATCAGAATTTCAAAAAGCAGAAGACAATCTTCTCATTGCAATAGCAATCCTTTCCAGGGAGGGCGATGAACGTGCTGTTACTCAATTCATGATTGAATATTCCGCGATTCTTCAGCATAAAGGAGAAATTAAAAAAGGCATAGCCACTGCAAAGGCGGGTTTTGGTAAAGCGGAAAGGAATAACTTTCTCGAATACGAACGCGATGCTGCATCGCGTTTGGCAAAGCTATATCAGATTTCCGGAAGGTACGACAGCGCATTCTATTATCAGTCGATATTTATTAATGCAAATGACAGTATTAAAAGCCTTAAAACTGTTCAGAAAATGGCTGATCTGCGCACGGGATTTGAAGTGGCTAAAAAGCAGTCAGAAGTTGATGTATTGGAAAAAAATAAGCTGATTCAGTTTATTGTCATCATTGGTCTGGCATTTATCTTATTACTGGCTATAGGTCTGATCCTTATGTATTATTATAGCCTGAAGCGCTCAAGGAAGCTTTCAGCTGCACTTGATGAGCGCCGTATACTACTGGAAAGACAAAGCCAGGAACTAAAAGATCAGCGTGAGGAACTAAAACTGCAAAAAGAAGAAATAATCAGCAGTATAAACTATGCAAAGTATATACAATCATCGCTTTTACCTGAGGAAGAAAAACTGGAATCGTTGCTTGGAGAGCATCTTGTTTTATATAAGCCTAAAGATATTGTAAGCGGTGATTTCTACTGGATTTCGTATATTGAAAACAGGACTGTTATTGCTGCTGCCGATTGCACAGGGCATGGCGTACCCGGAGCATTTATGAGTATGCTTGGCACTGCATTGCTAAATGAAATTGTTAATAAAGAGTATATTACTCATCCGGGTGTTATTCTGCGACATCTGAGAAAAGGAGTAATAAATTCATTGCAGCAGAAGGGGGAAAGAGGCGAGCAAAAAGATGGAATGGACATTGCTCTTTGTACTCTTGATTTTGAAAACATGAAACTGCAATTTGCCGGGGCAAATAATCCATTATTTCTAATCAGGAAATCAGACCTCGGGGAAGTCGGAATGCTTCGATGTGAATTAGGTGGTGATTATAAGTTATATGAAATTAAAGGTGATCTGATGCCAATAGGTATAAGTGACAGAATGGATAATTTCACATTTCATGAAATAGATATTTTTAAAGGTGACACATTTTATTTATTCTCAGATGGTTTCGTCGATCAATTTGGTGGCCCTTCAAATAGGAAATTCGGGTACAGAAAATTCAGGGAACAATTATTAATAAACAATTCTATGTCATTGGCTGAGAATAAAGTTTACCTGGAAAAGATCTTATATGATTGGATGGGTGATAACGGGCAGATAGACGATATTTTAGTAATAGGGTTCAGAATAGGATAACTCATCCTGTATTATCGTAACTGACTTCTGAACTAGTAAATACATTCATTCAACGTGCATCTTTTATAAAATATAATACATTTCTCGACAACATTTAGTTATTTAGTGGGATCAATTATTTAAATAAATAACAAAATTCGTTCCCATGAATGACATTATCAATGCAATTATCCTCGGAATAGTAGAAGGTTTTACGGAATTCCTTCCCATATCTTCGACCGGTCACCTTATTCTTGTAAATAATTTTATTGGATTTACCGGTTCTTTTGCTCGAATGTTTGATGTGGTGATTCAGCTTGGGGCTATTTTAGCTGTAGTGATCTATTTCTGGAAAAGGCTTATCCCCTTTGGAAACTCCAAACCAGCTGCAGAAAAGGCAGCTACATGGACACTATGGTGGAAGACATTGGTTGGGGTGATCCCTGCATTGATAATCGGTGGAACATTGGGTAAATATGTTGAAGACAAACTTTTTAATCCATATGTGGTTTCAGTCGCACTTTTAATTGGTGGCATATTAATTTTATGGATAGAGAGGCATCCTCCCATATCAAAAATTAACACTGTTTCGGATTTAAGTTTCAAAACAGCTTTTTTCATTGGATTGATACAATGTTTAGCTATGATCCCGGGCACTTCAAGATCTGCTGCAACTATAATAGGTGCCATTCTGTTGGGTTCATCCCGCATCGTTGCAGTGGAATTTTCCTTCTTCCTTGCAATACCCACAATGGTGGCCGCTACAGGATATTCTATCCTGAAATCAGGATTACATCTTAGTTCGAGGGAAGTTTTTCTAACAGGGATTGGCTTCTTCGTTTCATTCCTGGTAGCATGGGTTGTAATAGCAGCTTTCATGAAATTTATCAGCCATAAAAGTTTTAAACCTTTTGGCTATTATAGAATTATATTGGGCGCAATTGTTCTTATATTTTATTTATTTATACACTAATCTGATAAAATTAAATTACACAGAGTTTGTAATACAAATAATTTTTTATACTTTTGTATATACATTGTATAAACATATAATTTGAAAGCAACAATTCAAAAATGGGGAAATAGCCTTGCTATTAGAATTCCTAAAAATATCGCTAAAGATACAAGGGTATCTGAAGGAAGTAATATTGACATATTAGTTGAAAATGGGAATATAGTTTTAAGTCCAAGAAAAAAGGAATATTCGTTAAAAGAGCTTTTAAAAAAAATTACCGTTGAAAATATTCATTCTGAAATATCAACAGGAGATCAAATCGGAGGTGAAATATGGTAATATATGTTCCAGAACGGGGCGATATTGTTTGGCTTCAATTTAATCCCCAATCCGATCATGAACAATCAGGGAAAAGGCCAGCTTTAACTTTGTCTCCAAAAGCATATAACCAAAAAGTTGGGCTCGCAATTTTTTGCCCTATCACGAATCAGGAAAAAGGTTATCCTTTTGAAGTAAAAATTGTCGGTAGTAAAATAAGCGGTGTAATATTGGCAGACCAGGTTAAAAGTCTTGATTGGAGAAAAAGAGAGGCTGAATTTATAGTTAAGGCACCTTTAATTGTAATTAATGAGGCTATCGAGCTATTAAATTCTATAATTTCTTAAAACTTAAGTTGTAGATGAGATCAAAAAAATAATCAGTGGCGAGCTTGTTTGTTATAGTTATCAGAATGTAACCTCAGAACTTAAAGATCAGGAATTTATCATTAATCACAAGAAGGTATACCGGCTAACCACCAACACATTATTTTCATTAACGAAAGGTTCAGGCAAATCAACAAGTTGAAGTTTATCTTCTTTGCTGTAACGGGTTATTGCATATGCTCTCATCTTTATTCCTGTTTATAATATTGTTGCAAAAATTTACAAGCTTTCATTAGATTAAACAATCTGACTCAAAAGTTTGACTGCGGGGTTCAGGTTTTAAATTAAACAAAATGCTGCTTCAATATTTTAATTCACTCTTTAATTGATAGGCTATTTTCAAAGTTCCGTCACTCTGACGCATAAATATAACAATAGCCGCATTTCGTTTAGTAATAGTATCTCCAGTTTCGTTCTGAATAAAAACTTGTTTTTGAATTATTTCAGCTGTAATAAAATCTTTCGATGACCATATTTTTTGTGTTTTATTCTCTTGTTGAATGTATTGCCTTTGTACAGTTTGTGAGTTCAGCAAAGATCTGATAGAATCTTTTCCTGAACAGATTTTGCCACCTTCAATCCTTATACCATCATCGGTAAAGAGGTCTGCATTATCCAGCCTGTGACCAGAAAGTACATTCTCATTCCATTTCTTATTTAACTGTTCAATTGATTTCTTATCCTCAGCTATCGAGTATTTTTTCTGGCATGCTGAAGAGAAAAGTGTGATAATTAGTATAGTAAATACTGTATATTTCATAATGGTTATTTTTGGATCGGATATAATGACAGGAAATAGTTTGTTTTTTCTTACTAAGATAATGTTTTGTACGCACCATCAAACAATTGAAAGGAGGATAGGCCTCTGAGTTTATTTAAAACTGTAGGAAGTGTTAACACCCACCACCTCTGTGCCAATCTGAGCCAATATTTTTAAAAACCACTCCAAAACCTGGCAAGAACCTGGCGACAAACAAAAAAGCACTTACCGTGTAATTCGTAAGTGATTGAATATCAGATATAGCGTCATATTTCCCGCCTTCGCCTTTTAGGCTACGTGCGAGTAAACTTCTCAATATTTAGGAACTAGTGTGAGTGTCAGGGTGAGAGTGAGAACAAAAAGAGTGAGATGTTCGCTCTCGCTCCCGCTCTCACTCTTTTTGTTGTCCCGTCAGGTCTCGAACCTGAACTTTCCTGATCCAGAATCAGGCGTGTTGCCAATTACACCACGGGACAAATTTCAGGGGGCAAAGATAAATTAAATACTGTAAAATCAAAAGAGTTTTTTAATGTCTTGCAAGTCTTGCATGTCATAAAAATAATTATACTAAATTTAAGTGTCAAACTTAATTTCGTGCTAAAATGGGAACTGTTAAAGATTTTGAGGACCTCGAAATATGGAAGATGTCGAGGATATTGATCAATGGTATCTATTCTGATTTCAGAAATTGCCATGATTATGGTTTCAGGGATCAGATTACAAGAGCCGGCGTATCAATAATGAATAATATTAGTGAAGGATTTTGCAGGAATAGTGATGCCGAATTCCGTCACTTTCTTAATATTTCAAAAGGATCCGCAGGCGAAGTAAAAAACATGTATTACATCGCAGAAGATCAGAAATATATTGACAATGTAACTTCGGTTAATAGAAGGAACAAAACGCAACAACTCATTAACAGTATAAGTTCTCTGATGAAATATCTGAAATCAAACAAATAGATTAAAACTTTTACCTGAAGGACCTGTAAGACATAAGACCTGCACGACCTGCAAGACGATTATTTATTAACCTTCGCCCACGTATCCTTCAAAGAGACAGTCCGGTTAAAAACAAGTTTTGACTCTGTTGAATCACTGTCAACGCAGAAGTATCCCAAACGCTGAAATTGAAATTTCTCAAGTGGCTTTGCAGTTAATAATGAAGGTTCTACCTTACATCCTGTGAGTATTTTGAGTGAATCGGGGTTCAGGAATTTACGATAGTCATCATCTTTTTGTCCTGACGGATCCTCATGATTAAATAAGCGGTCATAGAGTCTCACTTCGGCATCAGCAGCATGTGCAGCAGATACCCAGTGCAGGGTACCTTTTACCTTCCTTTCCGATCCGCTTCCTCCGCTACGTGTTTCTTTATCGTAAGTGCAATAAACTTCTTCAATTATGCCTGTAGATGGGTTCTTTTTAAAGCCTTCACATTTAATAATATATGCTCCTTTTAAACGAACTTCCATACCAGGGGCTAGCCTGAAAAACTTATTGGGAGGGGTTTCCATAAAGTCATCCTGCTCAATATAAACCTCTTTGCTAAACGGAACATGTCGTTTTCCCATATTTTCGTCTTCGGGATTATTGATAAGCTCAACATTTTCAACCTGTCCCTCAGGATAATTCTGAATAATGACCTTAAGCGGATTTAGTACACCAAAAACCCTTGGGCTCTTCATATTAAGATCTTCCCTCACCGCGTGTTCCAGAAGTGAGACATCATTTATAGCTTCAACTTTTGTATAACCAATAAGATCAACGAATCTTTTTATCGATTCGGGGGTATAACCTCTTCTTCGAAGACCGCAAAGCGTTGGCATCCTTGGATCGTCCCATCCTTTTACGTTACCTTCTTGTACGAGCTCGAGCAATTTTCTCTTGCTCATCATGGTATAGGTAAGATTAAGACGGTTGAATTCAATCTGCCGGGGTCTGTAATCCGAAGTCTTCAGCTGTTCAACAAACCAGTCGTAAAGGGGGCGGTGTACCTCAAATTCCAGAGTGCAAAGCGAATGGGTAATCCCTTCAAAATAATCGCTTTGTCCGTGGGCAAAATCGTACATCGGATAAACGTTCCATTTGTTTCCGGTTCGATGATGAGGTGATTTTATTATCCTGTAAATTATCGGGTCGCGCATGTCCATGTTGGGAGAAGTCATATCAACTTTTGCCCTTAGAGTCCGGCTTCCTTCTTCAAACTCTCCTTTATTCATTCTTTCGAAAAGATCAAGGCTTTCCTTAACCTGACGATCGCGATATGGACTTACTGTTCCGGGTTGGTTTGGAGTCCCTTTTTGATTTGAAATAATTTCAGCAGACTGATCATCAATGTAAGCCAGCCCTCTTTTTATAAGTTCGACAGCGAAATTGTAAAGTTTCCCAAAATAATCAGAAGCATAGTATTCGCGATTATCCCAGTCGAATCCCAACCAGTGTATGTCTTCTTTAATTGAATCAACATATTCCACATCTTCCTTAACCGGATTGGTATCGTCAAAACGGAGATTGCATTTTCCTCCGTATTTCTTAGCCATTCCAAAGTCGAGACAGATAGCTTTCGCATGACCAATATGCAGATATCCATTGGGTTCAGGAGGAAACCGGGTAACGATTGTCCCCCCATTTTTACCATCCTTTATATCTTCTGCAATAAACTGTTCTATAAAACTTATTGAAGGTTTTAATTCTTCTTTTTCCTTCAGATTATCTTCATTCATCCGTGATTGATTTAAGAATACAAAAATAGGATGAATTTGAGATCATCCTATTCTTTAAGATTGAATTTTATTGGTTAGATATTCGGATTCAGATAATCTTTAAGATCATTGACATATTCAGTAAACTTTTGTCTGCCGAGATCTGTAATGCTGCACAGTGTCTGAGGGTAGTTGTTCCTGAATTTCTTTTCAACCTCAATATATCCGGCCTCTTTGAGTTTTGTTATCTGGATGCTCAGGTTTCCAGCAGTTGCTCCGGTCTGTTCCCTGATGTAGGTGAATTCGGCCACCTCCGTCCCGATAAGCAGCGAGATGATGGCCAGACGCAACTGCGAATGCAGTATTGGGTCGAGTTCCTTAAACCTTGTCATGGCTTACTTTGTTTTTTAACATATAACCGGGAATAAGATAACCTGTAAGCATAGCAACCGGCATACCCAGCATCCCTATTGACGGGTTTACAAAGCTAATAATTACAGCTATGATCCAGAAGCAGAAAGCCCCTATAATAAGTGGCTTGAATTTGATAATGAATCCTGAGATAAATGTAGCGAATCCAACAAGCAACATGATGTAAGGAGATACAGTGTCGAGATTTTTGGAATGAATAGCAAATAATACAAAGAAGGAAAAAAGAAATCCCATCCAAACCCACATATATAATCTGTCGGCGTAGGTGTGGACCACTGCTTTTCTTCCATTTACAATACCGTAGGTCATTGATACAATTCCACCGGGGATTACAAGAAACCACACATAATAGTGAAGTGCGTAGTGTGCAAAATTGACAAGAAAGTATTCGCCCAGGCTACAGGCAATGATCAGCCATCCCCAGAAGAGGAGGTGAAAGCTGCCCTGCTGAATGTTAACCTTGGTCTTGTTGATCATTTCTGTTATGATTCTGAGGCTTTCTTCGCCCGACATCATTTTTTCTTCATTTTCCATAATAATGTTTACTTTTATGATTAGTGAAATAATTAATATAAATATATTGCAAATATAAACTAGTTTATAATACAAACCAAATAAATTATAAATTATTTTACATTTATTTTCTAAAACTGTATCTATTTAGTTGTTGAAAAAGGTTAAAGGAACTTTTCACAACTTTTCGGCGGCCATGGGATTTAATAGCAAAAAAACTTAATAGCATGGGATTAATACAAATCGAAAATATGGAGTTTTACTCTTTTCATGGGCATTTTAAGGAGGAGAGAATAGTAGGGAACAAGTTTCTTGTTGATCTTACCATAGAAACGGATATGAAGATACCATCTGAAAGTGATAATCTTAAAGATGCAGTCAATTATCAGCATGTATATGAGATAGTTAAACAACAAATGGAGATGAAATCGCACTTACTTGAGCACATAGCCGGCAGGATACTTGATGCCATATATGCTGATATTTCGGGGATAAAAAAGATCACTGTAAAGGTATCAAAGATGAATCCGCCAATGGGAGGGAAGATCGGTTCGGTAAGTATTGTTCTAACGCGGTGAAAACCAGTCTGGTTGCCATGTCCATTCTATATTTATTGAAATAAGACAATAACTACTTTAGTACAAATAATATACGTTTAAAGAAGATACTGAAGTTATGAGAGACTTTTTTTCTGCAATAATAAATCCTATTCCGATATTATATATGCTAATATTTATTGGATTAGTATTCTTTGGTCTGAAGCGAAAGCGATCAGGAACGATTTTAATAGTATTTGCCGGGTTATGGCTCCTCCTCATGTCCACTCCTTTTCTGCCGAAAATCTTTGTTCGATATTATGAAAGCCAATATCATCAACTATCAGATTCAACAATTAAGAACCTTCCCGATTCATGTGATATCATTGTTCTCGGTTCAGGTCTCTCTGATGATATGGCCCTTTCTCCTAATAACCAGCTATCCTTAGTGTCACTCTGCCGGCTAATTGAAGGGATTCGAATCAACAGGATTAATACCGGGAGCAGGCTAATACTTTCCGGATGGGATGCTGACTTAAAACTGTCGAATGCCGAAATATACTATCGAACTGCTATTCAAATGGGAGTTAATAGAACCGCAATTATCATTCAATCATCCCCTGAAAATACAAGAGCGGAAGCTGAGGAATATGTTAAAAACTCCGGAGTACATCATACACTCATTTTGGTTACAAGTGCTATACATATGCCAAGGGCAATAATGTATTTTAAAAAAGCCGGTATTATTCCCATTCCTGCACCTACAGATTTTCTTTTGAAATCCTACTCGACTAAAAATTATCTTGAGGAATTGCCCCGATCAGAAAATTTTCAGATGATGGAATCAGCTTTTCATGAGTTTTTTGGGACCTTATGGGCGAGGATCAGGTGGACGGGTTAAGAAAATTATGGATGAAAATGATTGATTACATAAAATAACACAAATTTTATTATTTTTGCACTCCAAACTAATGGTCGGTTAACCGAGTGGCTAGGTAGCGGTCTGCAAAACCGTTTACGGCGGTTCGAATCCGCCACCGACCTCAACCAATCCCTGGCACACAGTGCCCGGGATTTTTTGAAGGGTACCACGAACCGGATCATAAAATAATCCGCCCTAAACCTCAATAAAATCATATTAAATTGCTGGTATATAGTATTTTTCTTTTTCTAATTCGCTTTTAACAAATTTGGTTTATCTTTGAGAAAGTAAGCGGTTTCAGGCACTTATTTAAGTACTTATCGTTTATGAAAAGAAAAACTCGGGTTAACCTGTCAATCTCAATTATCATTCTGGGTCTGATAAATTTCACTTGTAAAAAAGATTCCACAAGCGAAAACTATTATATAATAACAGGTATTGTTACTGATCAGGTTACCGGCAAACCTGTATCTGGTGCAAATGTTTACTATGGATACAGACCATGGGGTGAATTTTATGCAAAGGTGGGGACACT
>JANXXP010000096.1 GCA_025350595.1 Bacteroidota bacterium | reverse complement strand
GTTGCATTTGGTGATTCAATTGCCAAAGTAATACTAGCCCGGGCAAAGAAAGATGGATATTTTCAATCGCGTGGCAAGGCAAAATATCTTGGCAGTAACGATCCCGGGAAATGGAGGCCAACACCTCCTGATTACCTCGATGGTATTGAATGGTGCTGGAATACCATGAAGCCAATGGTACTGGACTCAGCTTCACAGTTTATGCCCGCACGCCCTCCCCTCTTCAGCACTGATACCTCAAGTGTTTTTTTCAAAAGTGTCAGAGAAGTTTACAATATCAATAAAAACCTTACTGACGAACAGATAAAAATTGCCCGGTACTGGGATGACAATCCTCTGGTTATAATGCACTCCGGACACATGATGTTTGGTAATAAGAAAATCACCCCTGGAGGACATTGGATGGGAATCTGCGCTATTGCTTCAAAACAATCAGGTGCAGATGCTGTAAAAACAGCCCGTGCCTACGCTTTAACATCCATTGCACTTTATGATGGTTTTATTTCTTGCTGGGATGAAAAATACCGGAGCAATTATATCAGACCTGTTTCTATAATTAATGAAACATTTGATAATGATTGGATGCCTCTGCTTCAAACACCTCCTTTCCCTGAATATACCAGCGGGCACAGCACAATTACCGCAAGTGCTGCTGCAGTGCTTACTAAGCTCTATGGCGAAAATTTTGCCTTTCAGGATACCAGCGATCTCCGGTATATAGGAATGCAGCGCCATTTTTCTTCCTTCAATGAGGCAGCTGCGGAGGCATCAATAAGCAGGGTATACGGCGGCATCCATTACAGATTCAGCGTTGATATAGGAGCAGCACAAGGTAAAAAGCTGGGCGATTTTATTAACAGCAGAATGGGTAACTGAAATAATTGAGCCTTACTTATTTCTTAACTTCCCAAGGAACCCGGGTTGACGGATAATAATTAATATCCATCGCCTTAAACCTGTCTCCCTGTTTTCCCAGACGTATCTTATACTCGTCCCAGCTTCTTAATGCTGAAGGGGTCCATCCTATTTCAGCATAGCCCGGCAGTCTTGGAAAAACCATGTATTCTATATCATCCATCTTAGTAATCGTTTCTGTCCAGAGAGCTGCTTCAATTCCAAGTACATTTTCTTTACCTACTCCCGGAATATATGTTGCCGGATCCCAGATATAGGCACTGTCAAGTTCAATATATGCTGCCCAGTGCAACCCAAGTTTTGTTGATTTGTCATATTGCATGTCGAGATAAGCTTTCTTTGCCGGAGACATTAAGATCTTTGCCCCCTGGCTGACAGCCAAATTAGCATTTTTAACATTCGCCCAATTCTGTGCAACAACATTTGGTTTCAGGGTTGAGATTGCAATATCGTCCCATCCAAGTATCTGTTTCCCATGTGCAAGAACAATGTCCTGCACTTTATTTATGAAAGGAATATAATCCTCCCTTTTTGTAGAATGAGATTCATCTCCTCCGATATGAATAAATGGTCCGGGTGTTATCGCTGCCAGCTCCCTTACTACATCGTCGATGAATTTATAGGTGCTGTCTTTAGTTGTGCATAGTGTACTAAAACCAACATTTGTTCCGGTATATAATTCAGTTGCCTTATCACTGCAATTCAGCACGGCATATGAAGCTAATGCGGCGTTGGTATGTCCTGGCATATCAATCTCCGGAACAATCATAATATATCTATCTTTTGCATACTTCACAATGTCAGAATATTGTTCCTGGGTATAATAACCACCATTACCCCCGCCAACTTGTGTGCTTCCTCCGTGTGTAGCAAGATTTGGCCATGATTTTATCTCTATCCTCCATCCCTGATCATCTGAAAGGTGCAGGTGCAAAACATTCATTTTATAAGCAGCAATTAAATCTATAACCCTCTTCACATCATTAACACCAAAAAAATGTCGTGATACATCAAGCATTGTTCCCCTGTAGGAATAAACAGGATAGTCAGTTATTGTTCCTGTAGCAATTTTCCATGGTCCTGTTTGTTTGGATGCCTTTTCAATATTCGCAGGCAATAACTGTCTTATTGTCTGGATACCCCTAAACAATCCGGCAGGATTATTGGCTGTAAGTTTTACCATTTTTTTTGTTATTGTCAGAACATACCCCTCATTACCTAACTTCGGATCTGTTCCTGAAACAGCGAGATATATGCTACCCGACCCGGGCTCTTTGGTAGTAGTCTTAACTTCTAATCCAAACCCTGTTGACGGCTTAAGCCTTTCAGAAAAATAAAGACCAACTTGTTTCAGCTCTTCAGATTCTCCCTGAATAAAAATAGCGGTTGTTGCTTTTAGGGTAAAGTAATCGCCTGTAGCTATTATGGAAACGGGTCTGGGGATAATACTCTCTTTTGAAAGGTCTGTTTTTGTCTTAGCACCATAAGTAATCTGGCTTCCCGACATCAATACTATTAAAAATGCAGTAATCGAAATGAGTTGTTTTCTGTAAGTCATGGCAGTTTGTTTTATGGGGATTAAGATAAAGATTTATTTTAACCTTCTCAAAACAATGCTTTTATTCTATTGTTGTTTAAGTATGATTTCAGAAAATACAATTGATCCAAGCCCTTTTGTTCAGTTCGATATCTGGTTCAGGGAACGATTAACAACTGACATTGAAATACCTAATACAGTAAGCCTTGGTACAGCTTCAAAAAAGGGATCGGTTTCAGTTCGGACTGTTCTTCTGAAAGGATATGATAAATCGGGGTTTGTCTTTTTTACAAATTATAACAGCAAAAAAGGGAAGCAATTATCTTCAAATAGCAGGGCGGCATTGTTATTTTACTGGCCGGAATCAGGCCGTCAGATTCGTATTGAGGGGGTCGCCAATAAAGTCACGGAAGAAGAATCAGTGTCTTATTTTAAAACACGTCCCCGTGAAAGTCAGCTGGCAGCATGGGCTAGTGAACAAAGCACTGTAATACCTGATCGTCAATATCTTGAAACCCGGTATGGGGTTTTTAATGAAAATTTCAATTCCATTCCTGTTGATAAACCTCCTCACTGGGGAGGATTCCGGTTGGTCCCTGATTGGTTTGAGTTTTGGGAGAACGGCGATTTTCGCTTACACGACAGGATATCTTACACAAAAAGAAAAGAATTTTGGGTTATTGAACGAATTGCTCCCTGAAAACTATTAACCTGTTAAATCAGTTGTTGCATGTTCGCGGGTATTGTAAAATAAAAGACAGATCCTCTTCCTTCTTCACTTTCAACCCAGATTTTACCTTCGTTTTTTTCCACAAATTCTTTGCAGAGCAATAAGCCAAGACCGGTACTTTCTTCACCATCAGTACCTTTTCTGCCAACCTTCTCTTCAATTTTGAACAACATTTCTGACAGAGCTTTCGACATGCCAATACCAGTGTCCTTTACAAAAACCTCAAGTGTACCATTTGTGGATTCTTTAGATCCAATTATTACTTTTCCTCCGTGCTCTGTGAACTTTACTGCATTTACAAGTAGGTTTCTTATAATTGAATCAAGCATTGCCTCATCAGCATAGACAGTTTGGAATTCCGTAACTTCATTTAATATTTCAACCCCTTTCTGTTCTGCCCATTTTGCTATCAACTCAATATTCCGGGAAATTACTGCAGATAAGCTAATTACTATTGGATTAAAGCTTGTTGTGCCCCTTTGCATCTGAGCCCATTCAAGCAAGTTTTTTAAAAGGTTAAAGAGATTTTTCGCATTGTTGTTAAGCTCTTTGCTCATAGTTGATAATTCATCTTTTGAAAGACTATTAACATCTTCAGCCATTATTTCTGTCAATCCCAGGAAGCCCATGAATGGACTTCGTAGATCGTGCGCAATAATTGAAAAGAACTTATCTTTTTCAACATTTGTTTTATGAAGCTCCTCGTTTTTATGTCTTATGTTTTCTTCCGCCTTCTTTCTATCTGTGATATCGCGGGTAACACTCATTATATGAGGAATCTCATTAAACGTTATTTTCTTTGCAGATAATAATCCGGTAAACACCTCTCCATCTTTTCTTTGAAATAGTACTTCCATGTTTTCGCAAAACCCTGTCTCATCTATCTGATTGACTAATTTAGCCCTGTCTTCCGGATTTTTCCACAGGTTAAAATGCAAAAATGAATTTCCCGAAATATCTGCTTTAGTATAACCAGAAATCTTATAATAACTTTCATTGCAGTCGACAAACATGCCATCTCCTAAACGTGTAATAACTACCGCATCAGGACTTGTATTAAAGATGTGTTCAAAATGTGTTTTGGCCTCCGATATATCTGAATTCAATTTCTGATTTAACAATATTATAAATCCAAAAGTCCAAAGCAGACCAACAATAAGGGCGTCAAAATAAATAAGATAGTTTAGATTATCCGGAGCAAGCATCCTGGGAGAAGGGATCCCCGACAGAATCATTACAACCCTAACTCCATATATCACACCGCGTAATGTAAAAATTACAGCATTTAAATTTGCTGTCAGGAAAATTGCCCTGGTTTTGTTCCTGTAAAAAGTAATAGCAACTAAAAAGGAAGATACAGAAATAGTTATGTATAATAACAAAGTGCGAATATTCACATCATCAATAATATAAATGAAGAAAAGATGAAGTATCAGGTAAGTGAGAATCAAAAGACAAATAACCTTCAGACTTACTTTCTTCTCAAAAAAACTCATTACTCCGATGTAAACAAAAACGGCTCCCGAAGCAATTATTACATTTTGAAAAATAATTACATACGGAAGAAACGCCGGTAGACTTCTCAATAAAACAATTATAGATCCAACGAAATCGGCAGCACTCCACATTACCCACCATCCCGGACCTCTTAAATTTGAAGTGGCTCTATACTGGTGATAGAATACAAAGACTTGCATTAACCTGGTAATGCCTATAATCAAAACAACTGTCTTTATATCAATCTCCATAGATCAGTTTTTGTCGTTCATCATTTGCTCAAAGAGGTATAAAAATTTCCCGACATGAAAAGCATCCATTAATCCGTGATGAACGTTTATCGATACCGGCATTATCATCCTGTCGTTTCTGTGAAAATATTTCCCAAACGTTATTTTAGGAATACTGTCTTTAATTTTGAAATTACGGGCATGCGACACTCCGGTAAAGCTTATCCAGGGAACTGTTGAAAAGTGAATAACATCCAGCCTGCCAGTATCTTTTGTTATTCCAATACCCACAGAATCAATCACTCGCCCTTTTTCAGCATCAGCCAGTTCGTTAAATTCAAAAAATGTTTTTGTAAAAGGAATGAAAGAAAAGGCAAATGTATTATCTCCTCTGGCGATGGTAGTGGTAACATGAATTGTATCAAATATGACAACCTTTTTATCCTGAATTCGATATCTGAACTCTTCGACCCTGTTTGCTGCAGCTATCGCCTTGTAATGATAATACTGGAAAAATGGAATCTGATTTTCTTTACAATAACGATAAGCTTCAGAACAGTCAATTTCTGAAACAATCCCGAAAAATGGTTCATCACATTGACTGAAAAACTGAAAATGCTCCTTCCTGTTCCACGTATCAATATTCAGATGTCTGGTCATGATTAAAGGATATTTAAAACTTCTGATAACCTTCCTACAGTAAAAAATTTATTGTTGTCTGCTTCTTCATGCATCTTTTCATGCTGCCAGGTTGTTTCATAAGGTACAAGTATTGCTTTTGCACCAATATTTACAACAGGAAGAATATCGGATTTGATTGAGTTCCCGATCATTATAAATTCATCTGGCTTGATCTTAAGATGCTTAATCAACTTCTTATAATTGTTTTCATGTTTGTCACTCATTATTTCGATGTGGTGAAAATATTTTGCCAAACCCGATTTCACTAATTTTCTTTCCTGATCCAGTAAATCACCTTTTGTCGCCAGAATTAACTTGTAATAAGGATTCAGCTTTTGTAAAACATTTTCCACATCATCAAGCAGAACAATTGGCTGATTAAGTAATTTTTTACCTGTTTCAATTATCCGGCTTATTTCCTGTGCTGTTATTTGGTTGTCCGAAACCCGTAATGCCGTTTCAATCATTGATAATATAAATCCCTTCGCACCAAACCCGAACATTTCCAGATTTTGCATTTCTGTTTTGAATAATTCCTTGTGGGTTTCTTCAACAGGAAAATATGGTTTTACGATTTCACATAAAACTCTTTCAGTTTCCTGATATAACGGTTCATTTATCCACAGGGTATCATCCGCATCAAACCCAACTATTTTAATCCCGGTTATCATCAAGTATCTGACTGATAATTTTATGTGCGTAAATATACCTTTTTAATACTTCCTGATTAATTTACCATTACCTTTTTTTTCTGCAATTGTTATTATCGGAGTACCATAATAATAAGTATTTCCGGGGCCTAAAAGATTTGCTATGATTTTTTCGGATGCATTCACATACATGTCCCCTATAGAACCATTAATAAATTCGGCTTTCTTACATAAAAGAGTCCCTGCGAAAATACTGCTTCCATATCTCTGCCATAAAAAACAACTGTTTGCTTTTCCGTAAACATGAAAGTAACCGAGAGTATTGGCCGAAGTAACAAGCAGAAAATAATTGCAATCGACAATCAGAGTGACCTCTGCAATTTCTCCAAGAGCAGAATATAGAAATTTGTCTGCTTTAATAGTATCCTTACTTGTAACATTAACCGGATTATAGGTCGTCAGATATTCCAGATTTATGAAATGAAGTTCAAGGGTGTTTTTTTCCATATTTAATGACAAATTCTTATTGTTTTTTATTATAAGAGTGTCGTTAGCGGCAACAGCAGATATAGTGCTTATATCGTTTGTCCCTCTGATAACCAGATTGTTTGTTGAATCCTGAATCAGAACAATATTGTAAATACCATGTATTTCAGCATAGTGGTAATCTTCAAGCCCGATTACCCTGGTTTTTTCATCCTCACTGAAAAATACTTTTTGGCAGGAAAGCATTAATAATGCGGTAAAAACAATATATATCAAATTTCTCTTCATACTTTTATTCTGTTACCAGGAATAGCCTATTCCCCACTCCAGGGTGTCGGCTTTGCCCATATGCGATTTTATAGATACCCCACCTGTCAGATTCTGTGTCAACATGTATTGCACAGATATTCTGAAATAAACCGGTGTAAGAACTGTATATTTTGAATAGAGGTAATGACCGAGCTGCATTCCCAATATCATTTGTTTATACCTAATTGCATACGATGCATGCAGACCAACCCTGATTAGTTTGGCAAAATCTGTCTCCAGGGTACCGTCGGAACTCGCAAGGGCCTCTTTTATTGAGCCATCATAAAAAAAATCGGCGCCAATGCCAAATCGTCTCTTCAGACTGACCTGACGTTCAATATTATATGAACACGATGTGGCAAGATATTTGTTACCCAATAAATTATCATAAACCTTCAACCCTGCAGAATATACAACCGACTGAAAATACCTCTTTTCCACCACTGGAATTTCCGGCTCCTGCATTGTGATCGCATTACTATTGAAATGGTAATTGAATCCGACAGAACACGACCCTGCATTTATTCCGTAATTTGGCGATTTTGTTTTTCCGTTTGAAAAATGAGATACTCCCGCTTCTAAAATCAGTTCGCCATTAGGAAATAATTTTATTTTGCCATCAATCCCCATCCTGACATAAGCATTTAAATGTGAGCCTATTGCCCGGTTAAGATGATCATCAGTTTTGTCGAATCTTTTAGTAAGGTATGCCGCACCAAATGAGAGCTGGTAATTAAATGAAACCTTTTTAACTTGCTTTGAAAATGGTACATTGATAAAACTGTATAAAGCGTGTGCCTTACCTAGTATTTCGTTATTGCCCAGGCTCCAGTACGAATATCCAAAACCCGTTCTTGGATAACGGTAAAGTTTTTCCCAGTAATCTTTTCCCGTAGTCGGAAAGCTTACTGAAAGATCGTAGGCATATATATCTTCTGTAACAAGATAATTCATTGCTTCGTAAAGAGGAACAACCAGTCCTGTGTGTGCGTTCGATTCGACAATAAATGGTCTTTTAACTACCTGGGCCCGAACTGTCAATCCGGTTAACAGGAATATAAACATTACTAAATACTGTAAATATCTTTCATCCTTTGGTAACCGAATTTCTAACATATATTGATTGACTTCCTCCTTAAGGAAAGATTTTAATAATTTGGATTTATAAAAGTAATTGTTTTTTAGTCATCTTTCCCTTGTAGTTATTGGATTCATTTTTCTTCAGGGACATATCCCCAATTAATAAGGTCTTCCTTTGTTTTTACTGCCTTTAATCCTCCATCAAAAAGCAGATAATATCTCCAGTCTGGCACCTGAGAAAGATATCAGTAAGTACCTGTTTGGTCCCGAATTCTTTTCGTACACTATCGACCTCAAGCAAGTTTGACATAATGCTTGATGAATAAAATAGGTTAAATGTAATAACTCGGTTTTTAGTTATTTATTTTGTAAGATAGTCTCGACATTCAGGAGGACGAGAGAGGGATTCCCAATCGATTGGCACAGTCTGTTGAACTACGAACTCGTAACTATTTCCCGATAAGCTTCTTCAGCTGCTCTTTACACAACTCATCTTCAGGATTAAGCTTCAATGCTATCTGATAATCCGATATTGCCCCCTGGTTGTCATTCGTCGCGTGTTTGGCAACCGCCCTGTTGAAATAATAAAGAAAATTCCTGTTCTCTTTCGTTATGAGGAAATTAAAATCGGCAATTGCTTCTTTAAACCTTCCTGTGGCCATAAAAAGATTCGAACGGTTTGAGGCAATTGCAACTGCCATCTGTGGTGCATAAACCAAGGCAATGGTATAATCTTTTATTGCCTCATCATTTCTGTTTAATATACTCAAGATCAGAGCTCTGTTAAAATAGGCGCTTCCTTTTTTAGGCTTAATCTGTATGGCTTTGTTCAGACAGAGAAGAGCATTATTATAATCTCCCTTCATCCCGTAAATATTTCCGGCTCCTTCGTATACATCTGCCCTGGGGGTATTTGCATTTATGGCTATCTTAAAGTCTTCAAATGCTTTCTCTTCAAACATTTTTCTTTCATTTTCATTGTTTGCCCTTTCTGCTTTTTTCGTATAATAAATTCCTCTGATACTTCTTGGTGTTTCCTGAGTCGGATACAAATCAATCACTTTTGTCCACAGGCTATCACTATTCCTCCATACTTTTACCTGCTTATCAGTTAATATCATCAGAAGAATTACAAATCCTCCCGAAAGAAGATATAATGGTATTCTTTTTTTAGTCACCCTCTCTCCTATCAGCATCGCGGGCACAAATGCCAGGCCAACGTAACACAAGTAAGTATACCGGTCTGCCATTATTGCCTCACCTACCGAAATAAACTGTAATACCATTATCACCGTGACAAAGAAAAACCCAACACCAAAAACGAACAGTTTTGTCTTCCGTAAAGAATAAATGACGAGTCCTGCACTTGCAATCAAAACAATTGGGGCCAGCCTAATCAAAGTTCCAAAAGTGCCGATTGTATATTCCGCCTGTGTCGGATAGGGATAAATTGCAACCTGGTTAGCAGGGACAAAAAATTTAAAGATGTACATTATAAACCCGTAACTGGCATACTGTATTCTATGCCCGATTGTGAATGAGTTGAATTTGTTTATCGATACTGCCATGATCCCGAAAAACAGGGAAACTGCAAAAAACGGTATCAACGGAATAAGGTTTTTTATTGAAAAAGTTTCCTTAAATGACTCTCTCACTAGACTATCTCCTTTTGGCTTATAGTTCCAGAAATTAATAAGAATCAGCACCAGAGGAAAGACCACTGCCATTGCTTTAGATAAACATGATAGGATGAAAAATAAAAACGTGATTGTTAGCCAGATGTATTTCTTTTTGTTGTCTGCTTCTGACTGAAACTTCAAATAACTAATCAGTCCCGATAAAAAGAAAAACGTATAGAGAACATCTTTTCTTTCCGAGACCCACGCAACGGATTCAACATGCATGGGGTGAACTCCAAACAAAGCTGCAACAAGAAATGCCACAATGATTTTTTTGTCACTTAAGAAGTAAATCAATATAAATACCAGCAAAGTATTCAGGAGATGAATCGCCACATTCCATTTAATAAAAGGAGCTGCGGCTATACCTTCCGGGCAGGTACTACATTCATTATTATTCATCCTCAGACTTAATATTGTCAGTGGATGATAATTTAACGATACCGGAGTGCTGAAAACATCTTTAATTGTTGTCTCCTGCGGTTGCCTTACCAGATTGTTATCAACAACATAGGTATAATCGTCCCAGTCAACAAATTCATTTTCATAAGCGTTACGGTAGGATATAAGCACAAGCATTGACAATAATATTGCAATAAGTGCCTGCTGAAGAGACTTATTCTCACTTATAGCCTGCTGTACCTTGTTTCTGCTCATATCCTCCCTGTACTTAACATTTTTCAAAATTAGAATATTCCGTTAAACTCTAATCTGTTTCGCTGAAAATTGAATTCGCTGAAAACATCTATATTTGTTATGATAACCTGTTGCTATGAAAAATAATC
>JANXXP010000089.1 GCA_025350595.1 Bacteroidota bacterium | reverse complement strand
AGTTTTCTCATAAGTAAGAGCCCTGTTAAGCTCGGTAACAACATTCCCCCATCTCTGAAGGTCAAAATATCTGTGTCCTTCTGTTCCGAGTTCCAGTTTTCTTTCCATTCGATAACGCAGCGAATGCAAGATTAGCTCTCCGTATGGAAAGAAAACTGGAACTCGGAACAGAAGGACACAGATATTTTGACCTTCAGAGATGGGGTAATGTTGTTACCGAGCTTAACAGGGTTCTTACTTATGAGAAAACTATGCAATGGGGTAACAAACTTTATGGTTCTGCAGTTGCTGCTGCTGAAGACGTAAATTTCCCTATTCCACAGACTCAGCTTGACCTTAGTCAGGGTAAAATAACTCAAAACGCCGGACATTAAAATCCGATACCTTTAAAATTTAAATTACACTAAAGTGGACTGCCTGTATTGGTAGTCCACTTTTTTTTTAAATTTACACGATTTAAAAACTGTAATTTATTCTGCACTATGAGAAAGTTCCTCTATATCCTACTCACCTTACTTTTAGTATCCTGTTCCCAAGCTCCTAAATTTGAATTACTAAATTCGAAGAACACAGGTATTAGTTTTAACAACAAAATAGTTGAATCTGATAGTTTTAATATCATGAAGTATGAATATATATACAACGGTGCTGGAGTAGGTATTGCAGATCTGAATAATGATGGGTTACAGGATATTGTTTTTTCGGGTAACCAGGTTTCTTCAAAGGTTTACCTCAATGAGGGTAATTTTAAATTCAAGGATATTACAGCAAATTTTGACGGACTCACTAATGATCAGTGGTACAGTAGTGTTACTATAGTTGATATTAATAATGACGGATGGCCCGATGTTTATCTGACTTCAACTAACAATGATAATCCTGAAAAACGTAAAAACAGGTTGTGGGTAAACAATGGATGTAAAAATGGAGGTGATCCAACATTTTCTGAGATGGCTGAGAAATATGGAATTGCAGATACGAGTTATTCCACCAACGCTACATTTTTTGACTACGATAACGATGGGTATCTCGACCTTTATATATTGAACAATACTGTAACATCCAGGATGCTAACTAATTACCGACAGAAAATAGTTGATGGAACAGCTCTTAACAATGACAGACTATATCACAATAACGGAAATGGCACTTTTACTGATGTAACAGTTAAGGCTGGAATCGTTTATGAGGGCTATGGTCTTGGTATTGCTGTCAGTGATATTAATAAGGATGGATTTCCTGATATATATGTTTCAAATGATTTTATGTCGAATGACCTGTTATATATAAATCAGGGTGACGGTACCTTCAAAAATGAAATTGCAAAATACCTGTCATATCAGTCAAAATCTTCGATGGGAGATGATATAGCAGATGTGAATAATGATGGTAATCCCGATATTTTCACCCTTGATATGATGCCTGAAAATATTTCAAAGAAAAAACAAACAATAAATGGCTTTAGCTATATTTTTTATGTAAATGATGAACGATTTGGTTATGAACACCAGTATTTAAGAAATATGTTTCACCTTCACAATGGCTTTATGAATGGTGAAATGCTGCCCTTCAGTGAAGTTGGCCAGATGATGGGGCTATATCAGACTGACTGGAGCTGGTCGCCATTATTTGCGGATTATGATAATGATGGTGATAAAGACCTGATCATCACCAACGGCTTTCCAAAAGACATGACCGATAAAGACTGGACACGTTTTAAAGTAAAAGCGGAGGGGAATTTTGCTTCAGATGAAGCCCTTATAAATATGGCTCCAAAGGTTAAGATACCTAATATTGCTTTTGAAAATCTGGGCGATCTTCATTTTGTTAAAAGAAATGACTGGCTGCCCGCGACTCCTTCATATTCAAACGGTGCTGCATTTGTTGATCTTGATAACGACGGTGATCTTGATTATGTTATGAATAATATTAATGACGAAGCTTTCATACTTAAGAATACAACTGTTGAGAAGTCAAAGAAGACCTCAAACTATATAAAAATCAAGTTGATCGGTACGACAAGTAATTCAATGGCTATCGGAGCCAAGATTGAATTATGGGATAAAGGTAAGTACCAGTTTACTGAGCACTTCCTTACGAGGGGATTCGCCTCTTCCGTAGATCCAATAGTACACTTTGGAGTGTCGCAGAATGTTTCTATCGATTCAATTAAAGTGACCTGGCCTTCCAGTAGGAAAACCACAATTCTTAAAAATGTGATGTCAGATCAGATAATTGAAATTGATGAAAAGAATTCCCAACCCGCCAATAATGAAGTGATACCTTCAGAGAAAAATGATTTACTGTTTAAAAGGGTTGATAAGCTTATTGACTATGTGCATAAACAGTCTGATTATGTTGATTTTGGCCTTCCTCAGAAAATAGTACCGCATAAATTTTCACAAATCGGACCAAGAATGGCGAAAGGTGATCTGAATAACGATGGGAGGGAAGATCTGATAATTGGTTCCACGAATAAATTACCAACTACTGTACTTTTAAGAAAAGGTAATGAGTTTGTTGATACACAATTCGAAGGATTGACAACACAAAAAGATTTTTCCGAAGCAGATCTTGCCATTGTTGATATAGATAATGATGGCGATAATGATGTTGTTGCCCTGGCAGGGGGATACGAGAACAAACTGGAGAATGAATACGTTCATTACCTGTACACAAATAATAACGGGACTTTTACCAGGACACCACTTCCTATTCCTGCATTTCCTGCATCTGTAGTTCGTCCATGTGACTTTAATCATGACGGTTATGTCGATTTGTTTGTGGGAGCCAGGGTAAAGAAGGGAATGTTCCCATATTCAAATCATTCCTGGCTTATTTTAAACGAAAAAGGTAAGCTTTCCACTAGTTCCAAATCGATACTCGATCTTGGCATGGTAACCGACGCAATCTGGATGGACTACGATAATGATGGATGGGAAGATCTTCTGGTAGTGCGGGAATGGAACTCTGTGGTATTACTTAAGAATATGAATGGGAAAGAGCTGGTACCTCAGAATATTCCCTCACTGGAAAGTCATCGCGGAATATGGTATTCTGTTATTGCCGGCGATTTTAACCAGGATGGCTATCAGGACTTTATCGTTGGTAATCTGGGCGATAATCACCGGTTTACTTTGAGTGATAAATATCCGATGAATCTTTATGCCATTGATTTTGATAATGATGGAATAATTGATCCGGTTATCAGCGCTTATTGGCCTGATATGAAAGGTATAATGAAAGAGTATCCCATCAATTATCTCGATGAGCTTTGGGCTCAATCTGCTTTCTTTCACAGAAGATTTCGGGATTACACCCCTTTCAGTTACGCAACAATGGATAGTATCATGGATATAAATGTCATTAAGAAGTTAGCGTTTAAACTGGATGTCAATACCACCTCAAGTTATATTGTCTGGAACGATAAAGGGAATTTCAGGTGGGAAAAGCTGCCTGATGTTTTACAGCAATCTCCGATTAAGAAAATGATCGTCCAGGATCTTAACGGTGATGGTTATCCTGATGTACTGATAGGAGGTAATGATTATACTTATGATGTGCCTACAGGCTACTACGATGCAAACAAAGGAATCGTATTAATGAATAAAGGCAAAAAACAGGAAAAAAATATGCCTGCTTTTGATGTATTGACTCCATCTAAGAGCGGTTTGTTGCTGCAGGGGATGGTAGAGTCGTTGTTATATTTCAAAGGTGATACATCGCTGGTTG
Source organism: Bacteroidota bacterium (assembly GCA_025350595.1). Taxonomy (GTDB): domain Bacteria; phylum Bacteroidota; class Bacteroidia; order Bacteroidales; family VadinHA17; genus LD21. The sequence continues at coordinate 13,165 of JANXXP010000089.1, read as the reverse complement.
TAGCAGGTTTTAACAGAGCAAAGGTTGGGGTATTTGAAAAAAGAAAATAAACTATTTCACGATAACAAGGTCGCCCTTATTGAATTGATATTTAACAACCTCTTTACATACTGAGCAATCATGTAATGGAGTGTTTCGTGAGTGTGTATAGATCTCGGCAGTAATAAGTCGGTCTTTTAGTCCAATGATCCTCATGTCAGTTTCTATTGCTCTGTTCAGCGCCAGTTTACCATCAGTGCTTATAACAATCAGATGCTCCGGTATCTGAGGGTATTCATCAATATAGGAAGAAACAGTAATTATTGCGTCTTCTTTGTTATCGCCATCAATCAGGCCAATAATCACCTTTGCCGGGTCAATGATGTACTTAATCTTTTTATTGGAAAGAGCGACAAAATTTTTCTGGCTGTCAGTCACTGTAACAGTTCCATCTGTTGCCACATCTGCTCTTGATTCTTTAAATTTGTCACTGACATATTTTACTGCAACATCCATCGCTTCCTTCCTTGTCCTGTTTATGGAATCATTATTGTTGCTGCTATTTGTACATGAAAACAGGAAAGAAAGCGTGATAATAGCAATGAGATAAGTTTTCATAACAATATACTTTTGGATTCAGTCAAAAATATAACAAATGAAAGATTTACGAAAAGAAAGATTCAGTAAATTAAATTAATAACTTTATCCACCTTAATAAATGAATATTTTATAAGATTGAAATATGCTTAGCAAAAGTATAATTACATTAGTCATAACCTTGTTTGTCACTAGTTTAAGTGAAGTTGAGGGGCAGATAGTAAAAGATATTGACGGGAATGTTTATCCCATAGTCTCAATTGGAAAGCAGATATGGATCGCAGAGAATTTAAAGACCACTAAATTAAATGATGGGACACCAATTCTTATGGTTTCTGAGAATAAAGCATGGAAAACAATATCAACTCCTGCTTACTGCTGGTTGAATAATGATACAAACAATAAAGACGTTTATGGCACCCTGTATAATTGGTATACTGTTAATACAAAAAAGTTATGTCCTAAAGGCTGGCATGTACCCAGCGATGCAGAATGGTCAACTATGATTTCCTTTCTCGGTGATATCAGAGTTGCAGGAGATAAGCTGAAAGAGGCAGGCGACGCTCACTGGAAGAATACTTTGGATATTGGGACAAACGACTTTGGTTTTACTGCTTTGCCGGCAGGCATGAGGCAATATACAGGCATTTTCCCTGTCTTTGCTAAGTCTTATGCTGTATTCTGGTCTGCTACCCAGAGTAGTAATGAATTAGCCTGGAACCGTGGATTGTACTTCTCTACAAGTAATGTTTACAAAGGAAGTGAAGGTAAAAATTGCGGCTTTTCAGTCAGATGTCTGAAGGATTAATTAGTGTTTGATCTGCCTACTACCTACTTTCTACTACCTACTTCTTCAGTCTCAGATCAACAACCTTATCGTATACAAAATAGCACGGACTATCGCACTGATCCTTTTCGTATTTGACCCTTGGACTCGCCGAATCAACAACTATATAATAATCGCCGGAAATGTAATACGTAGCTGTAAGTGTATATTTTTTATTTATTGTTACAGGGACAGAAAGTGAGGAACCTGTAGAAGTATATGATTTGTATAAAATACTGTCTCCAAGATTCCCTTCATAAACATTTATTTTTGTTGTACTTCCATATTTATTTGCATCAAGTTTGACATCAAACCAGATGTTTACAGGTTCGGTAGCTGTGCAATCGGGGCATTTTACAATTAGTCCCTGCTTTTCGCAGGAGAAAAGGACTACTATCAAAAGAAGTGATAATATTTTTATGCTTTTTGTCATGCTTTTTTTAAAGTTTAATTGTCTATCACACCTCACACCTCACACCTCACACCTCACACCTCACACCTCACGCCTCACGCCTCTATTATTGCCATCTTATAACCTTCGGTTTCATCCTGACATTATCAAAGAAATAGTTATAGGAACAGCCAGCCCTTAACCATAGCGGTCCATTGTGGTAATATTCAGTTCTTATGTATTCCAGCCCAAGACTGAATGTTAAATTCATTTTTGTCATTTTAAAAGCTGCAGAAGGTATTATCTTAAGTTTATTTTCAGGAGCAATAAGTGTTCCTCTTAATTTGTTTCCAAATGTGTAGCCGGCTAAAAGAGATGTTGAGAATGAATAGTTAAACCTGTCAGTAAAATCAGTTAATTCAAAATCCTTAAATAATCCGGCATAAGCCATTGCAACTTTGTCAAAATATTGATAATAGACATGTTCCGAATCCTTTATCATTATCCTTGTGTCCCATAATTTCGCATCGCATCCGGCAATGATCCCAGCATTAATAAATGGTTCTTTGAAGGAAAAGCTTACTCCGGAATAAAAGTCATTTATGGAAGATCTTGCAGAGACAGTAATTGATGTCTGATCAATTCCGTATTTAAGTTGTCCGGGGATATTATTTTTTCTAAGTAAATCAATCACTTCTCTTCTTCTGTACTTGGAGGCCACACTGTACGGATTTACAACATCCTTACCTGAACTAGTCCATTGATTCCCGAGTTTTAGTAATAATTCGGTTGCTTCTTTCTGGTTATTTAAAATCGAAAGGGTTAAAGCATTATGATTGGCTTTATTGGAGGCGTAAATATCAATCCCTTTTTTATAAAGCATGTTCATTAAAAGGGTGTCTCCATACATTGAAGCCATTAAAAAAGGTGTATACCCGTCATTATCACTTTCTGACGGATTGGCTCCATTCTGAAGAAGCAGATCTGCAACTTCAGTATTCCCGGCCCAGATGGAAGCTAAAAGTGGTGTTGTCCCGTCATCAGATTTTTCATCTACCGAAGCATCATAATACATGAGCATATCAACAAAATTCAGGTAGCCATAGAGAGACGCATAATGTAAAGGAGTTGCTCCGCGCGTGTCGGGTAGATCAACATCAGCACCTGCCCTGATAAGTATTTCAGCAATTTCAAAATTATTATTTTTAACAGCGAGAAGTAGCGGTGTTTCGTAATTTGTTGTCACCTTATCAATAATGGGGTTAAACGTCAGTAGTGTTTTAACAGACTCAGTCTGGTTATTAGCTACCGCAAAAATAAGTGGAGTTGCGCCTTCTTTTGTTGCTGCATTAATGTCAGCTCCCAACTCAATAAGGCGTTTTATTTCTGTTGTGTAGCCTTTTGATGAAGCAATCATCAGATTATAGTCGACAGCTCCCGGGTAGATGTCAGATATATATCCTGATGTATCAAGTTCTACAGCTGTTCCTTTAGCTAAATCAGTGTTAAGTATATTCTCCTGTCCGTATATCTTCCCGAAAGATGTAAAAATTGAAATCAAGAAAATAGTCCTTATTGCTTTAATTAAGATTGCACGCATGAATACAAAGTTAATTTTTTGATTCTTTTTTTTATTTATTTTACACAATAGTTGTACCAAATAATCTAAATAGATCGCTTTTCACTTCTTTATTGTAATATTTATAATATACTTGCGTTTCGGAAACAAATACTTTTTATTTTTGTTAGATGAAATATTAGCTGTCTATTGAATATCACTTTAAAAATATTAATAATTACTTTCTTACTATCCCTGGTGAGTGTCATTCCTGGAGCACAGGAAAATAATGTTGTCTTGCTTGACAAGCTGGTTCCTGAAAATATCAGACTTACAAACAGTAACTCATCCGGGAAAGAATTTGAAAATGCAGAAAAGACCGTAAATGCTTTTTTGCGTAAATGGTCGATTGCAGGAGCTTCTGTTGCTATAGCAAAGGATGGTAAACTGATTTTTGCAAGAGGCTTTGGATATGCGGATACAGCAAGTATAACTGAAACACAACCATATAATCAGTTTCGTATAGCCAGCATTTCAAAACTTGTTACAGCAATTGCTATTATGAAACTAAGTGAGGATGGCAAATTGTCTTTAAACGACAAAGTATTTGGTGTAGATGGAATTCTTAATGATCCATATTTCAGTGAACCAAAAGATAAAAGAGTTTATAGTATTACGGTTGCACAGCTTTTAGGTCATGAAGGAGGTTGGTCACAGCAATACGGTGATCAGATGTTTATGCCTGTTCTGATTGCTCAAAAGCTTGGAGTAAAACTTCCTATTGACACCAAAACAATTGTCAGGTTTGCGCTTAATAAAAGACTTCAGTACACTCCGGGATCAGGAAAGTCTTATTCAAACCTTGGGTATAGTGTACTCGGATTGGTTGTAGAAAAGGTAGCAGGAATGCCTTATGAGGAATATTGTAAGAAAGCGATATTTGAACCTTTGGGTATTTATGATATGAAAATTGCCGGCAATCTCATTTCTGAAAGAAATCCATTCGAGGTTACTTATTATGAGCCTGACGATGTACTGCTAAAACCATCGGTATATGGTACAGGTGAAATGCTGAAACCAAGTTACGGAGGAAACGATATTAAATCTCTTGGTGCTGCTGGCGCCTGGTTGGCCACTGCTCCTGATCTGATGAGATTGTTGCTTGCAGTTGATGGTTTCAGTACCAGACCAGATATCCTAAATGATCAAAGTATCAGATTTATGACTGATAACAATAACGGTTTTGCACCAATAGGATGGAAGGGAACCATTATTGACGGAACATGGTATAGAACCGGGTCCTTTCCGGGAAGTGCCGGCATGATGAAAAGACAATCCGATGGAATCTCCTGGGTTGTTCTCTTCAATTCAAGCGCGTGGAATGGTCCGGACATTTATTCGTACATAAATAATATGATGTACAAGGTATTAGCCAGAATTAGTCCATGGCCTGACTCTGATTATGATCTTTTCAGGTACTCAATTCCTGTTCCTTTAAATATTAACATCTCTGAATATTCCAGCAGATAGTAATGTGTTTTTCAGTAAATGTCAACCTTATTAAGGAAGAGCTTGAGAGCAGATACGGAGCAACTCTTATTGATCCGGACAAATACAGGCCTAGTTACTATTATCATGCATTTGGACTGCCGGACTTACCAGCAATATGTTCCGGAAGCCCTTCACGCATTCAACTTCTTAAATGGGGATTGATTCCTTCCTGGACGAAAAGTATTGCTGATGCAAATATTATAAGGTTCAGAACATTTAATGCCAGGTCAGAAAGTATTGAAAAGAAGCCTTCCTTTTCTTACTCTTTTAAATCAAAACGATGTATTATCCCTGTAAGAGGTTTCTATGAATGGCAGCATTCAGGAAAAGAAAAAATACCATGGTATATATATCGTACAGATAATGAACTATTATCGGTTGCAGGAATATTTGATGAATGGGTTGAAAATACTACAGGTGAGGTTTTTAACACATTTTCAATAATAACCACGGATGCCAATGAACTGATGGCAGAGATCCATAATTCAGCTAAAAGGATGCCTGCTATTCTTGATAGATCAGATGAAGCAGGATGGCTAAATCTTTCAACATCACCTAAGGATGCCTTAGGTATGCTAAAACCGGGTAGTCCTGATTTGCTGAAGGCTCATACTATCAGCCCTTTGGTTAATGACAGAAACGCAAACAGAAATAGTCCTGAGGTGATTCTGCTTTTCAGATACAATCGTGATAACCTGCTTTTTTGATTTGCCTTCTGTAAACAGCTGAAGTATTGCTTCGTCGTACCTCTTCGCAATGACTCGTTGTCTTATCACATTGTGGTCATTGCGAGGAGCAAAGCGACGAAGCAATCCTTATATCCCCACCACAAACCATCTCACATGTATGTCATTGCGAGGAGCAAAGCGACGAAGCAATCTCCCCTCATATAACTAAGTTTAGTAAAGGATGCATTTATTGTGCCACAAACTGATACGATAACGTCCCCTTCTGAATTTTTGGGGAGTTGAAATCAGAATTAAACCTGGAAACCAATGCTGTTGTTACTGCAGTCTCAATCAGACATTCATCGGAAGTAGTGCTCTCATTTGAAATTATCTGAGCTTTTTCAACGAATCCGTTCTGGTTGACCTCAATAGTAAGTACCACTTTTCCTGATCCCTGACATTTATAGATCGGTATTGGAAGATATGTATGTGTCCTGTTTGCCAGATCGTAATAAATCCTGGTCGCGCCCTTATAGTTTGCAGCCATTTTCTGTGAATCATCCGGCTTATCTGTTACCATCTTTTTTATTGTGTCTTTAGCAATTCCGGGATTTTCGTTTGATTTTGCCTCATTCAGCTTTTTCTTTTCATCTATATAATTGTCAAGACCGAGTTTTCCGCTCTTGATTAGTTCCTCCTTAACCTTATCGATATAGTCGGCCGGGTTAATTTTTTCTTCAGCTTTATTTGCCAGATTTCTTGCAATGTTAAGCATCTCATCGTCTCCCTTGAGAACTCTTTCAACCGAAGTGGACGGTAACTCAACAAGCTTTTCTTTATTTTCAATGGCTTCTTCCGGAGCAAACTCCATCTGAAACTCATGTGATATATCTTTTTTTATTTTATTAATCTGAAAGGACATGAATAATATCGCGGCAATAAGATGAATTATTACCGTCCCAAAAATTCCAACTAGCCTTTCGTCGTACTTTTTCATTAGTTGCGAAATTATAAATTATTACTTTTACATTATTGATTTCAAAGAAATACTATGAGAAAAGAATTAATACTTGAGGTGATACAGGACAGATGGAGTCCATATGCGTTTTCACCAAATCCGGTGGAAGATTTTAAGATCAAGGCAATGATGGAAGCTGCAGGACAGGCTCCTTCCTGTAATAATGAACAGCCATGGATGTTTGTAATTGCAACCCGGCAGGAAAGGGAGGTCTTTGAATCATTTCTGGGGTTTATGGTTGAAGGGAACAGAATATGGGCAAAAAACGCATATGCTATTATTATAAGTATGGCGAGGACAAAATTCGCATATAATGGGAGCCCTAACAGATTTGCATTTCATGATACAGGTATGGCAGTTGCAAATATGCTTACCCAGGCCTACGCTATGGATGTATACGTCCATCAGATGGGAGGCTTTAGTGTGGATATGGTTAAAAAATATTTTAAGCTGAATGAAGGTGTCGAACCCGTTGCTATGATGACAATTGGTTATCTTGGTGATGGTGAATCAATTAATCCGGAGTTAGCCAAGCGGGATGAAACAAGAAGACCAAGAAAACAGATAAATGAATTTGCTTTTAAAAATTCACTTAACAACCCTGCTTTTTAAGTGGTGAAAATATTTTACCAAAAAGGAGTACTAAGGATTATAAATTGCCGTGATAGCTATCGGGATTTTTCTTAACGCGGATTACCCCTAATGTCTATATTATTGATATTCTGTCCATAACAAAATATATTCAGTTTCTTTAGGTTATATACAGAAACCATCTTTCTACTCACCTTCCCTCTGGGGGAAAGCCTGCCCCACTTCGGCGGGGGCCGGGTTTGGGGTGTTTGGATAAAGAAAGAAGGCCAAAACAGGGGTAATTGAGCAAAAAAATGAACATTCATTATTTTTTGTCAGCCGATTTTAGCTTTTTCCTGACTTTGGATTCCGTAGGTTTATTGAACTTCTGGTTTTTAAAAAGGCCATTTTTAACTCCACTGATAAATTTTGCCCAAGCGAATGGATTCAAAAGATTATTAACAGGATACTGATTTCTGGTTGACATCGCAGAGAAATTCTGTTCCATTGCATATCTGAATCCTGTTGCCCCTGATATTTTAGCATTAGTTTCATTTGCTATAGCAACATAAATCGAAGCAATGTTGTCATTCATGTTTTCAATTATTGGGTCAACTGGACGTTCTTTGGCCATGTCCTTGATAAATTCATTGTATGTTTTCCACGGAAAAATTGTAACTTCTGAAATGGAAATGGTATCAATATCCAGAACTATGTCAACTTTACAGTTTTTCTCTTCATAGCCGACAGGAATAATGGTATGATATCGTTTGAATCCCAAGGCTCTGAAAAAAATTGTATCACCGGGTGTGCTTGTAATAGAGTATATGCCTGTTTTCTCACTTACTGTGGATTTATGAAGTTTATGCGAGATGACTGCTACTCCAGGAACCGGAAGGTATGAGGCGTCAACAATTAGTCCACTTACCTGAATGAACTTCCTTGTTTCATCTGCCTGTCCATTAAGGGTAAGAATTGAAACTATTAAGAATGATGCTGTATAAATGAATCTGTTCAATCAGAACTGTGTTTTATCTTATTAATTCGAATAGCGAGTGCAAAATAAGCAATATTGAGTGTAACGTGGAAACATTTAACTATATTTTAACGACAGTAATTTATTGTTGAGTACATTTTGTCTATTACTGTGCTTGAAAATCAATGGGCTTTATGCCTGACTTCAGGTTCTTAAATTATTTTAAAAACATTCGTCATAATTAAGTTAGAAAAATATTCCAATATTTGTCAAACTGAAATTCAAACAGTATTTACAAAACCGTATATGAAAAAATTACTATTACTGGGTGATGAATCAATAGCTCAGGCTGCTCTTGATGCTGGTTTAAGCGGAATGTATGCTTATCCCGGAACTCCATCTACAGAGATTATGGAATATATTCAGTCTTCAAAAGAGGCATCTCATAGGAATATTCACAGGGAGTGGTCATCGAATGAAAAGACAGCAATGGAGGCTGCTCTGGGTATGTCGTACGCAGGTAAAAGGGCAATGGTAGCCATGAAACATGTTGGATTGAATGTTGCTGCTGACAGTTTTATTAATTCGGCCCTTACAGGGGTTAATGGAGGTCTGATTGTAGTTTCAGCAGACGATCCTTCTATGCATTCTTCTCAGAATGAACAGGATTCACGGTTTTACGGGAAATTTGCGTTTATCCCCTGCTTTGAGCCTTCTAATCAGCAGGAAGCTTACGATATGATTTTTGATGCCTTTGAGGTGTCAGAAAAATATAAGGTGCCGGTACTATTCCGGATCACTACCCGTCTTGCCCATTCAAGGGCAAGTGTCCAACTGAAAGCTGCTCTTCCTGAAAATAAATTATCTCTGCCTGTTGATCCTCTTCAGTTCGTTCTTCTTCCGGCAATTGCCAGGAAAAAGTACAAAGCATTATTATCATCCTATGAATCATTAAGATATGAGAACAGGATTTCTAAATACAACTTTTTTAAGGATGGTAAGAAAAGAGAACTTGGTATTATAACATGTGGAATAGCATACAACTACCTGATGGAGAATATTTCTGATTCTCCCTATGATTACCCTGTATTGAAGATATCAGCTTACCCATTTCCAACTGACCTTATTAAAGATATTACCAGCAGATGTAAGGAAGTTCTTGTACTTGAGGAGGGAGCACCTATGATTGAAGAAGCTTTAAGAGGCATTCTTGATAATGGTATAAAAATCTACGGAAGACTCGATGGAACAATACCCAGAGACGGGGAACTGAACCCGGCAATTGTTGGTAAGGCTCTCGGATTGCCTTCGAGTTATGGTGAAGAAGTCCCTTCTGTCGTTAAAATGAGACCTCCGTCTTTTTGCAAGGGATGCGGTCATGCCGATATGTTTAATTCACTAATTGAAACACTCAAACCTTATGGTCAGGGACATGTCTTTTCAGATATCGGATGTTACACTCTGGCTGCATTACCACCTTATAGTTCAATAAATTCATGTGTCGATATGGGCGCTTCAGTAACAATGGCTATTGGTGCAGCGGACGCAGGTTTAATTCCTTCGGTGGCTGTTATAGGTGATTCAACCTTTACCCATTCAGGTATGACAGGACTTCTGGATGCTGTAGTTAAAAAATCTTCTGTAACTATTATTATTTCAGATAATTCAACAACAGGCATGACCGGCGGACAGCAATCTCAGGCGACAGGAAGAATAGAGCAGATTTGTACCGGTATTGGTGTTGAGCCTGAGCATTTAAGGATAATTATTCCATTGCGTAAAAATCATGAAGAAAATGCTCGAATCATGAAAGAAGAATTTGAATACAAAGGAGTTTCAGTAATAATTGCAATGCGGGAATGTATTCAGACAGCAACCAAAAGGAAGAAAACAGAAATCGCAAACGAGTAATTAAAATTTAAAAAATGAAGAACGATATAATATTATCCGGAGTAGGAGGGCAGGGCATTTTATCAATTGCAGCTGTTATAGGGCTTGCCGCAGTTGCTAATAATCTTTTCCTTAAACAGGCAGAGGTTCATGGGATGAGCCAGAGAGGTGGAGATGTTCAGTCGCATCTCAGACTTTCTGATAAGCCCGTTGCATCTGATCTTATAGCTTTTGGGAAAGCAAACCTTATTATCTCTGTTGAACCAATGGAATCGCTAAGGTATCTTCCCTGGCTATCAAAACAGGGATGGCTTGTAACTAATTCAAGTCCTTTTATTAACATTCCGGATTATCCTCCTGTTGATCAGATAATTAAAGAAATTAAAACAATAAGAAATCATATTATTATAGATGCAGATGCTATTGCAAAAGAAGCCGGATCAGCGCGTTCAGGCAATATTGTAATTCTTGGTGCTGCTTCACCTTTTATAGAGATGCCATATGCCAGTCTCGAAAATGCAATAAAAAAACTCTTTGAACGCAAAGGTGAAGAAATTGTTGAAGTCAATCTGAAAGCCCTAAGAGCAGGAAGGGAGAGTTCAGATGCTATAAGAAGCTGAACTTTGCATTAAGATAGATCGCATCAGTAGTCTTTTTGCCGGGATAATGAGGATCAGTAATCCTGTAATTCAGAGCCAGCCTTAGATTACTGCTTAATATCCGCTGAAAACCTCCTATGAAGTAAGATGCATCCTTAATACAATCCCACGCTAATGCATCGCCTGAAACCTTTACTGAGGATGTATAGTCGTATCTTACAAAAATCTCAGATTTTTCATTCAGAAAGATAGCTCCCGTTGAAGATAATCCCCATACATCATGTCCTTTTGTCAGATCAAGATTGGTTTTGTAACTTCCTTCCACACCCAGACTAAACAGCTTATTTTTGAATCCTGCGAATACTATGTTTGTAGATTGCCATGTCCCGCCCGGATGGGATATATCAGTATATAATCTGACTGCCAGATTATCAGGAGTGGTTATCGTTAATCCAAAGGCCGATTTAAGACTATTATCAGCCTGAATGTTAGTATACCCTTTTCCGTTCAGCAATGAAAAATCAACTTTGAATATCTCATTGAATTTATAATCAAGAACAACCCCAAGATCAGCGACTGAACCATATCCATAAAGGGACTGGTATTCGGTCCCCAGATATCTCTTACCCCAGAATCCCTGCTGAAAGTTAACATAACGGGTACTTACCATACCGAAACTTAAGGTGAGTTTTTCCTGAGAGTAAGTTACAGAAGCTTCCCTGAAGAAAGCGTATCGTTTCGGTACTGATCCAGCTGCAAGATCTTCCGGAGTGCCTACATTAACCATTACAAGAGCAGAATAGTTTCCTCCAGGAGTGTACTTATAACCCAGATAAGCTCTGCTTAATCCAAACCCTGTGGTCTTTGTTGAATCATTAAGATTCAGATGAAAATCTGTAAAAATTTCAGTTACAGCTTTTGAGGCATTTTCATTGATTTGGGAAATAACTGTATTGTGAATAGAAAAACAAATCAATACTACATAAAATATTTTTTTCATTAAACGGTATTTCAACAATTCGACATCCGGTAAATTTAATACTTTTTTTATCCGGATTTAAAAATTGTTTAATAGCGTAATGTAATTATTCCTGATGAATGTTTTTAAGCTATTGATATCTCACACTATTTGGGTGAAATATTTTCCAGCTATGCCAGAATTCCTGATGTGCCTTAACTCTTGTTAATTGTTTTGATGGATCATTTAAGCAGCGACCCGAAAAATCATATACTGCCCCATTTGAAAATAGAGTGTCATTTTTTATTTTGAAATTTTCTGATAATTCTGGTCTTAGGAATGCGGCAAAACTCTCTCCATCAGCCGATAAAGCAAGAAAGACAGGAGTTTCACCAATTCTATCATTAATAATATGCTGCTTTTTCAGTTTTATCCAGTCGTATACCTTACTGGAAGAATCTATTTGAATTCCTATAATCCATGACTTCTTTTCCCACGATAAACTGTTGGTTCTGGTAAGTTTACTTAGATCTAATCCTCTTTCAAATTTTCTGAGAGAATCATAATGAATAATTGATGCTTCGTCACTTTGCATGATAGTAGCAGAAGGATAAAGTTCAAAGAGTTTTTTAATTGAGATTTGCATTGATTCTGCTTCTCGTAATACCTTTCCTTTTAGTAGTCCGGCAATCGCTTCTCCTGTTGATTGCCTCCACCAGCTTCTTGTTGTGGCATCCTCAAACATAGCATTAAAATGATCCATTCCGACCAGGCGGAAGACTTCATGATGTCCGTTTACAATAGGCTCATAAGCACGTCCTGTACGGCAGACACTACAATAAGTTATTATCAGTGGTTTTCCTCCGACAGTATCCTGAACCTGATGATGATATGCCATAAACTGAATCGGATAACCTTTTACTGCATCATTGTTGATTATGCATATTACCAGACTGCTATCTCTGACTTTGTTTTCCTCTTTATTTCTAAAGCTCAGCTTTACAGGTTGTTTAAACATTTTGTCGGCAGTCATTATGAAGTTTAAAAAATAAATGCTCATAATCGCAATAATCAGTGCTACAACGGGTAACCATTTTTTGGCAGATTTAAATGCACTTATAGATCCGAGTGCAATCATCAATGTAAAAAATGTTCTGAAAAGCCACCTGTAGGTATAAAGAAAATAGGCAATATTTATGCTCCTTAGCTCCTGACTTCCTGGCATTGGCATAATGAAGTACACGTTCATGATCTCAAATAACATGAGTGAAATTAAGCTTAAGTAAAATATCTTTTTTAATAACTGATTCATCTTAAACTGAATTTGAATTTATAAGTATGCTTTCTTTATAATAGATACACGATGGAAAAGAGATAATCAGATATTTATTTAGAATCAATCTAAATAAGTAACAAGTGTAAGATAAGTTTATTAAACTGAAGTTAAACTGAGATTAAATCGTGATTAAAATTTCTGTAACTAATCAGTTTGTTTGAAAACAAGGTGTTATTAACAATTTTAGGTTGAAGTTAACACTTTTTAATTTTTGATTCGGAGATGATTTGAAAAAATGAACACATATG
>JANXXP010000039.1 GCA_025350595.1 Bacteroidota bacterium | reverse complement strand
CAGCATCAATCTTATCTATCTCGCTGTTTATAAATTCAACTCCTTTTGGAAAGAATTTCAGGCTTGGTTTGACAATATCTTTTTTCTTATAGTACTCAAATGGGATAAACAAAAAACCTGGCTGGTAATAATGATTAATCTCCTTTTCTACAATAGTAACACTCCATTCATTGGCTGGCAGTTCTTTTCGCATCTTATTTGACATTATCGTTCCAGCAGTACCGCCACCAAGTATTAAAAGTTTTTTCATGTTCTTTTTTCTGTTAATTATTTCACAGCTCAAATATATATTTACTTATATAGCTAATTGCATTAACATGATATTTATTATGTTATTAGGCATTAATTAAAGCTGAACGTAAAGCAGTATGCGAGAATTGATCTTGAATTAATAGGAGCACTCAATCCAGCGAGGGGGACTTTTGTAAATTTTTAATGTTTATGAAATTAATTGATATTAGATTTCTATATTTGAATCGAACAAATCCAAATTATTATGAAAAATAGAATCTTGACATTAATGCTGGTTTCATTTCTTTCTGTGATAGCTGTGAACGGACAAAATATTACTAAAAATAACCCTGTTGGTACATGGAAATTTGAGGCTGCTTATGCTCCGGAAGGATATACCTCAGGAACTATAGTTGTCGGCCTTGCAGACCAAAAACATACAACTACAATGTCATTCACAGGGAGTGAATATGTACTTCCGGGTGAAAAGGTAAAAGCAGTGAATGATAGCGTGCTGTTTTCAATCAATCTTGAAGGACAGGATGTTAAGGTAATGTTGAAAATGGTAAATGATACAAATATGACTGGTAAAGCAGTTTATTCTGAAGGAGAAGTTCCTCTTATTCTTACTAAAGTTTTAGCATTGTAGGCATAGGTAAAACAATAATCTGATTTTAATTGTCTGGTTATTTTAATCATAAATTCAAAGCAAGCGATAGAAGGAACATTTTTACAGGAATTTTTCCCGTAGAGGTTTTATCGACAATCTTTGAAAGATCCTGATAATGAATATCGTAGGTAGGTCTTGCAATGTAGCCTTCAAAAGATATTGTAGCCATCCCATACCTTACGGACAATCCCGGCGTATGTGACATCATGAATATCGGAGCATCCTTCGCCGTTGACATGGCACCTGTAAACCGGAATTTTTCACCTTTAGCCAGGTCATCATGAGTAATTTCAAAACTTAAGGGTATCAGGATACCGGGGCGGTAATAGAGAGCAACATAGAGGTTATTGATAGGTTTGACCACAACGCCATATCTTTGTCCTATGTCGATAACGCTGACAGGTTTTGTATAAATTGCTTTATCAGTAAAGAAACTTCCAAGCGTTTTCCAGTCGAGTGATGTTTGCCAAAATGAGGCTAATATAGGGAAATAGTAAAAACCTACCATTTTGTCCGGATTGGAAAGACTCATTCCAAACCCCATCTCAGCAAAAAATCCTGTTTTTGCACCCATTACACCTGAAGAATACTGGGGAGTAGATGTTCGTTTGGGAGTAATACCAAAATTAGAAAGAGGCATAGCTGCACCGAACTTGATTGTGAAAGATCCTTTAGTTTGCTTAGCAGGAGTGGCAGCTGGTTTAGTAGTGCCGTCACCTACGAATTGTGCAGATAGGGTTACGCTTATCAGAAGCATAATTGCACCTGTAAATATCTTTGTTCTCATATGTATAATATAAATTGGTTATTTTACTAAATCGATGCTCCAGATATTATAGCTCCCCTTCGCATTTCCTCTTTGAGAGAGAAAGCAAACAGATTTGCCATCAGGTGTCCAGCAAGGTGAGGCATCTGTGCCAGGGTGAAATGTAATTTGCTGAAAACCTGTACCGTTGAGATTAATAATAAAAATATCAAGGTTGGAATCTTTTGGTTTGACTCCTGTGGAAGATCCAACGCACAATATACGTTTCCCATCAGGTGAGATCCTGGGTGTGGAGAAACCTCGGGTGTTGTCACGGAGTATGAGTGTCTCCTGCCCGCCCTTCAGGTCAAGCATCCAAATCTCCCCCTGATTCGTTGAAGTGTTTGACTTAGTAAAGAGTAATTTGTCACCTGGAACATATTCAGGAGATGATCCCTCTACATACTGGGTGGTTATGGAAGTATTTTTATCCATGGACCAGATTGAATAATTCCAGGTAGTTGATGGAACAGCCCCTACATAAGTAGTCGAAGGGATTCCTCTTGTATAAAATATCCTTTGCCCGTCTGAAGAGAATACCGGAGCTGTTGCCAGCCCTGATTGAGATTCTGTAAGATGCTGAATAGCACTACCTTCATTAGTGTTGATCATACATATATTTGATTTATCCTGTCCCTGGAAGGTACCACTGAAGCATATAGATTTTCCATCAGGTGAGAAATTTGGACCTGTCGCTGAGATACCGAATGTGCGCTGAATTGTGCTGCGTCCCCCTGCCATAGACCTAACGTAGACATTTCCTTCCTTCTGGTCCGGAGTAGTAGCGGCGATGTAAACAATATTCTCTCCATCTTCGGAGATATCAAACATTGAACCGGTATACCAGGAAAGTTTACCATTATTGTTAAGAACCCTTGGCCCAAAAACGGCTTGGTCTTCAGATGTGATCTGCTTAAACTGATAACCGCCTTCCTGTGGAACGGAAATCTGAGAATAATCAGTAGTTACCCTGGTAGCTACACATGAAACTGCCATCAACGCAACGAGTATTGGCAGTGGAATTATTTTTTTATTCATAGGAGCATTTATTTCAACTATTAACAAAACGTTAAATTAATTCGCAATATAAAAATAATATTCACTTAAAAAATAATATTCATTTATTTTCTGAACCAAAAGTGAGAAGCTGGAATGACAGCCAGACCTCTAACCTAAAATAAAACAGTACCTTACAAAAAAAGATTTTAATAGAAAATAATTTTTATCATTTAACTGCTAAATCACTTCAGCGCAAAGAGATTAGCATGGGTACTTACAAGGGGAAAGTTGTGCTGGTTGTTTTGAAGGATATTGAAAAGCTTTTAAACCGCTGAATGGATAAATAACGTAGATATATTCGATTTTATATTTGTCATTTGAAACAATTTATATACTGGAATTGTTTTATACACGTTATAAGG
>JANXXP010000035.1 GCA_025350595.1 Bacteroidota bacterium | reverse complement strand
ACTACCATTGATTTTCTTCCTGCAACAGTCAAAGCATTTCCTAAAGTCATTGAGGCGACTCATCAACTACATAATGATAATCAGAGAATTTTGATTTTTTCAATTTCTCTGGGCACAAACGACAGTGCCGAAGAAGGACCAAATGGATCTCCTGTTGATCCCAAATCCTATCACGCCAACATGAAAACTATTGCTGATAAGCTATTAGCTGAATTCCCCGGATGTAAAATTGTATTCCAGCAGCCAATAAGGAGCTGGTGAATTAGGTAAATTCTGGAGCGAAGCAATCTATAACTGTATTATAAATAACTAAGACCTTATTTCCCGTATTTTTACCCCCCCCCAGTCCCCCTAAAGGGGGGTTTTTCAGGCAATTACATGCGTTATTTGCTAAACTGTTAAATCGTAGCGCCGTTTTGCCTTTGAGCCTTTAAATTATCCCCATCTTCTTCGCAATAGCTGCCGGAATTGCATTCTTATTAACCATACAATTGGTTGTCCGCAGCATAATATAAGCTTTGGAGACATATATGAAACCTTCATATTTGCCTACAACACCCCATGAATTTTTCACTTTATAGAAAGTATTGCCAGCCTGATCAGTTGCCAGACCAATAATATGCATTCCGTGATCGTCGGTAGTGGTATAATTATCAAATTCTTTCTGACGTAGCTCCTGGGTAATCACTTTTTCAGGATGGGGTCCGTTAAAAGCTTTGGCGGTTTCTTCTTCATTCATTTCGTTCCAGTTTTTCTCAGGAATTATCGCGACCCCCTGTTTCATTGAAAATCCTTTGTCGCTCATGTCACTTGCCCATCCCACACTAAAACCATTATTTAATGCATTATCTATGATCTGTATGAATTCATCGAGGGGTATGTTATAGAAATTACCGGCTGCCCAGTTATCGGGTATTTCCAGCACACACTGCTTATAGAATGGGTGATGAGTGAATGATGTGAGAACAACATAATCTTCAGGATTGATCCCAATTCCCTTCATGAAGCTGACCGGCGTATAGGATTTCCCTTCATAAGTAAAATTTTCAGGAATTTTTCCAAGATATGCATCCAGAATCCCCTTTATACCTGCTAGCCATGCTGTTGTAAGCTTTGGACTTTTAATAACTGCATCCATATAGCCTTTCAACGCAGCATCCATCTCCATATGATTATGTTTTGTTTCACCGTAGTTTAGTCCGGGATAAGTAACTTCCGGCATCAGCCCCACCTCTTTACTTCCGGTCAGCAGATCGCCATATTCACCGCCGCCTGAGAAGGAAGCGCTACCATGCATCCTGGCATAATTCTCCGCCTTTTTCTCATATGTGTGTCTGACAATATACATTACAGATAGATCAAAAGGTTTTTTACCCATACGAATTAGTTCCGATTCAAACACCGAAATTCCCGAAAAACACCAGCAGGTATTTGTAGCGCTCTGATTCTTAACAGAAGTACAGGGAATCTCCTTTTTCATCGTGAAAATGAAACCTGTTTCCTGACTGTAAGCGAAGGTGCTGATAAGAATTAATATCAGCGATAGTTTTATAAAGTTCTTCATAGTTTTGATTTTTTGATTATAAATGCAGCATCAATATATGTCCGGTTGTTATTTTCAAATAATTTTCAAATCTAATAATTTGAGATCATTTGTACTACTGAATTCTTAAGATTAGTCACTTTCTTTGTCTTAACGCAAAGATGCAGAAATGGAAGATATTGGAATAATCCTGAAAGCCCTCGATTTCGCAGCCAAAAGACACAGAAACCAGTTTCGTAAAGGAGCTGAGAAAATACCATATATTAATCATCCGATACAGGTTGCAAATCTTCTTGTCAATGAAGGCGGAGAGAAAAACACGGTTCTGATTTGTGCTGCCATTCTCCATGATGTAATTGAAGACACAGTAGAGAATGTTGAAGAGAGACAGGAGTTGATCGATGAGATTTCGGAGATATTTGGCAAAGAGGTTTTATCGGTTACACTTGAAGTAACAGACGATAAAACGCTTGAAAAGAAAGTAATAAAACAATTGCAGATTGAAGAGGCTAATCACAAATCGGTAAATGCCAAAAAGCTGAAAATAGCTGATAAAATCATGAATGTCATTGATATAACAAATAATCCTCCATCAGACTGGCCGATTGAAAGGCTGATCGAATACCTCGACTGGTCAGAAAAAGTTGTTGCGGGATTAAGGGGAGTCAACGTCCGGCTGGAAGATCTTTTCGACAAGTGTCTGGCTGAAGGCAGGGTTAAGTATAGAATCACGTAAATAATGTAACTCTTTAATATAATTATGTAACATCTGATGGATTCGACAGACTTACTTTTGATTATTAAGAATTGATAATTTTTTATGATTAAAATCCAAAAAGATGGCACATCCGGAATTTCAGGTCTCAACAGGTAAAGATGACAAGTTCTACTTTAATTTAACTGCTGCAAACGGTCAGGTAATCCTTTCTAGCCAGGGATATTTCTCCAAGATTCTTTACCTTCGCGGCAATTAATTCATGTAAGATAAAAGATCCGGTAATGATTAAAAAAATTGTAATTGAAATTGCTCAGTCTCACCTTGACGACTTAAAATCAAAATTAAGACTTACAAGGTGGACCGACGAGATAGAAGGTTCAGGATGGAACTACGGGGCAAATTTGAATTATATGAAGGAGCTATCTGATTACTGGCTCAATTACTTTGACTGGAGAAAAACTGAAAGTGAAATTAACAAATACGGAAACTTTATTGCTACAATTGACGAATATAAAATTCATTTCCTTCATATAAAAGGGAAGGGAGTAAAATCAATTCCATTGATCATTACCCATGGCTGGCCAACATCATTTCTTGAAATGATGAAGCTTATACCTTTATTGACAGAGAATAAAGATCACTCTTTCGATCTGGTAATCCCTTCGATGATGGGATACGGCTTTTCGGAAAAAATAACCCAGCCCGGATGCAATGTTGTATTTATGGCAGAATTATGGCATAAGTTAATGACTGAACTTGGTTATGAGAAATATGGAGTTCAGGGCGGAGACTTTGGATCTGGTGTTTCCACTTCTCTTGCGATGAAATATCCTGAGCATATAATTGGGATTCATCTGAATTATATTCCGGGTACTTATGTGCCGGTATTGGAAGAAAACGAAGAATTTACCAAAGAAGAAAACGATTATCTTGATTATGAAGAGGCCTGGTATTCAAAAGAGGGAGGATATTCTTTACAGCAAAATACCAAACCGCTTACACTGGCTTATGGACTGAATGATTCTCCAATAGGCTTATGTGCCTGGATAGTTGAGAAAATGCATGGATGGGCTGATTGTAACGGCTATATCGGGAATGTTTTTACTATGGATGAGCTTTTATCGAATGTCACTCTTTACTGGATTACCCAGACAATCCATTCATCAATAAGATTATATGGGGAGAATAACAAAGTTCCTCTGACAATTGGAAAGGATTCCCATATAAATATCCCGACAGGGATTGCACATTTCCTTCATGAGGAACCGTTTCCACCCAGAATATTTATTGAGCGTGGATATAATATTCAGCACTGGACGGAATTTCCTTCTGGTGGTCACTTTCCTGCTATGGAAAAAACTGATTTGCTGGCAGAGGACATTGTAACGTTCTTCAACAAAATCTTATAAATGACTTCTGAAACCCTCTTCTTTTTAGCCATGGGTTGCATGGATTATCACGGATATATTTCGTCTTCAATTCTCTCAAGATCCTCATCTTTCCGATAGTCGTGCGTTGTTTGTCGTGTGTTGTAATAAAACCATACCTCCCCAAACAATTATGGCCGATTCATTGTTTGTTCATATGAAACCAAAAATATTAACTATGAATAAGCAAACAGAATATTTTCAGAACAAGATTGATTTCGAGATGGACCCATGCGACTTATTCAATGCAATGGAAAACGGGGAGGGTTATATTCCGCTTGATACAAGGAAGTCAGCTGCCTATGAAAAAGAACATATCCCGGGTTCAATAAGCCTTAATCACAGGGACATGAATGAAAAAACCACCAGCCACTTTGATAAAACAAAAACCTATGCATGTTATTGCAAAGGAGCAGGTTGCAATGCTTCAACCAGAGGGGCATTGAATATGTCAAAACTTGGATTTAAGGTAAAAGAGTTACTGGGCGGACTTGAATCGTGGAAATCAGATGGATATTCAACTGAAGGAACAAATAGTTTCGAAGGGGTTAAAATGAAGTGCCTCTGCTAGACTTTTGTTTCCCTCCATAATGAATTTGAAGTAAGAATAGGATAATAGGGATTTGCCTAAAATCATACCTCATCTTCCGGTTTGAGGTAGTAACCAACAATATTAAGCCCCTCACTTTTCCGATAATACTCAGGTTCAGTAAGTTTTGTGTGCTCTAACTTCTTGACTCTCATCATCGAACTTCCATCCTTAGGTTTCATAACCTGAACACCTTTTGTTGTTCTGCTCTCAACAGGATTGATCTGGGAAGTGTTAAACAGAACAACTTTCCTGATACTGCTTAAGGCAACCAGATCAATATCCTGTTCAATGAGTTCAATAAAAATCAATCGTGATTCGCTGTTGAAAGCATTCTTTAGTTTTTTTCTGGCGTATTCAGTCTCAAAGCTTTTCATCGATATCTTTCCGATCTTCCCGTTTTCAAAAGCCACGATCAAAAATCCTTTATAATGCTTATTGCCTGTAAGATAAATCGGTTTTTCTATAGGTTCAAGATCAATCTTCTGCAAAGCCTGCAACTTGTCAATCACCTCTTTCTTCTGAACTTTATAAACATTGCAGGATGATGTGAATACGAGTATTTCATTTGAATTTGAATCGTCTGAAATCTTTATCGGTTTGGAATCAGAATGAAAGACAGCTTTTGAATCTTCGTTTTCCATAATTATTTAGTTTTTAAGCTAATGACTAATAGTAAGTTATCTCTCGAGCCCTGTAGATGAACGGTTTTCCGTCCTTAATAAAGATGATTGCGGTATAATTTCCCAGCTTATCGTATTCGTAGGAGAAAGTATAATTAGTTACCTCTCCGTTGTTATAATTTACTTCATGATGGCCGTTTCTGTCACCTTTATTATCATAAGTAAATGCATGAAGTGATGTCATCTTTCCTGCCTTGTTATATGCATCAGCTTTAAGTGGAGATCCTTTCTCATCACGCTCATACAAACTGTAACCCTGAGGTTCCATCCTGAAATTACAATTCAGGACTTTCGTAATCTGATCTTTCTGATCATATTCATATTTTATAGCAGAGACCAGAGTATCATTTGCAGGATTTTTTGAATCAGCCTCAATCATTTTCTCACCGGCATATTTGTATTTTACTCTGGTTCTGATTGTATCGTTAATAAAATAGTCTGCTTCTTTCAGAATTTTCCCCTCTGAGCTTGCTTTGATATCAATAAGAATTTTCCCCTTTTCATCATAGGTTGTACTTCTGGTAACAATTCCCAAAGTATTGTATTCCTCTGCATAGTCTTTGCCAAGAGGTGTTGATTTCCTGTCTTCTGTAGTAATAATTTTCCCCTTTACAACTTTGCCATCCTTTACTTCAGCCCAGAAATGCGTCTGCTTAATCTCCTTAACCTTCCTTTTCAGTTTTTCCTGTGTTCCATGTCCGAAAGTCCCATTCAACTGTCCCAGGACAACATATTCTTTAGTATCCTGAGATCTGGCGGAAGCAAATACGATAGAAGCGGTTATTAAAATGAAAATGCTTTTTTTCATAAATCAATAATTTTGAAATTTAATAAGAAAACTTCTAAAAGTAAGATTTTCTATCAAATTCAGATATGCTTAATAACTTGATTTTATTTATGCAAAACCTTTTTAATTTTGAAGATTGCATTCTGGCATATTAAACAATATGGATATCTATCTGAAAAAGCTGATCGAAGAGGGTGAAAATCAAAAGCTTGACTTTAAGTATTGCATCTCCGATAGCAGAAAGATTGCCCGTACTTTAACAGCCTTTGCAAACAGTAATGGCGGTAGATTGCTCATTGGAGTAAGAGATAATGGGAGTATTGCCGGAATAAGATCAGATGAAGAATTATATATGGTCGAAACTGCTTCTCATCTCTTCTGCCGTCCGGAAATCGAGTATATAATAAAACAGCATATCACCCTTGGAAAAACCATTCTTGAGGTTGAGGTAATGAAAGGCGATAAAAGACCTTATCAGTCAAAAGATGAGAACGGAAAATGGCTGCCATACTTTCGAAACCATGATCAGAATCTTATCGCCAATAAAGTATTGCTTCAGGTATGGCGTAAAAAGGAAATGAAATCCGGAGTAGTGGTACGATTCGACAAAGTTGAAACCATACTGATGGATTATCTTGAAAAAAACGGATCAATTACATTGTCAAAGTTCAGAAAAATTGCCAAAATCAATACCTACAAAGCTGAATCTATACTGGCAAACCTTATTATATTCAAAGTATTGGTTATGAATGCCTCAGAAAAAGGATTCACTTATGAGCTGAATCCCGAAACGGAAGAGCTTAATACAAGTATTCGTGGATAATAAAACCATAATGCAAATGAGCGAATGTTTATTCAGTTACATAATTTTTTGAGACTTCGTCATTCAAATGTTCGAATATTCAATTGTTCTTACTTCAATTAAAAGCAGAACAAAAGAGTATCCGGTTTTATAATGTACACTTTAGCAGAACTTTTCCTCCCGACATATTTCCGAGGTAGATATCGACAGCCTCCTGCGCTTTATTCAGGGGATATGTGCCTTGTACCTTAATATTAAGATCCGAGCTCATCAGACTTCTGACCTCTCGCAGGTTCATCATGTTTTTGAACAGACCATTTTCTTTTGACCTGTTACCAAGAAAAAATCCTGATATATCGATGCCCTTGTCAATAAGGGTTCTTGGATTAACCATTATTTGTTCTTCACCTGAAAGATTTCCATAGATAATTACAGAACTGCTATCCGGAAGTGCATCGAGCATTTTTAGTAGCAGAGGACTGCAGACAGAATCGAACAGAATTGTTGCCCCAAGATCATTTGCAAAGGTAGCAAGATCATGAATAAAAGAAGGTTCAGAACTATTGAGAATATACTGCGAGCCTGATTGGAGTAGTTGATCTGCCTGTGTCTGATTTCGTACAATATTGATAACAGGAATACCTCGTTTCTTTCCAAGCAGTTCAACCATTCTTCCAAGCGCACTTGCCGCAGCATTATTTATTAGGGCTTTATGTTTGTTCTGTTTTGTAATCTCAATAAAAGCAAGCGCAGTGAGTGGGTTTACCAACGACATTGATCCTTGTTCATCAGATACCTTATTCCCCAGAGGAAAACACATTCCGGCTTTGGTGACCATATACTCAGCCCAGGAACCACTTGTGGAATATTCAGAAGAACAGGCAACCCTCTTTCCCAGCCACAAACGAGGTAATATTCCTTTCCCTGCTTTTACAACTGTTCCGCTGCCTTCAAGTCCCGGTATGAAAGTAGCCAGATCAAACTCCTTATGAGCATTTCTGATCCTGGCTAGATCGGAGGGATTGACAGGTGCTGCTGCCATTTTTATCAGTACTTCATTCGGTGCGGGGTCCGGAATCTTTACCTCACGTACCACAAGTTTACCTTCCTGCTTTTCAAGGAATACAGCTTTCATTGTGTCGTTAAATGCTCTATTATCTGACATTAAATCTGATTTTTATCCCGCTTTATGTTTTACCACTATTGACACGGATTTACACGGAAAAAACGATATCTGTGCTTTATCAGTGTTCTCAGTGACTTCCGTGGTTAATTTGAGAAACTAAATCTTAAACTTTGAACCCGTAACCTTCTAAATATTGACAATAATTTTC
>JANXXP010000008.1 GCA_025350595.1 Bacteroidota bacterium | reverse complement strand
AATATTCCATGGAAGTTGAGTTCGATGTAAGGTCATGGTTGTCTGCGAAGTACCCTGTTGGAATCCCATTGAAATAATCATCAGTACTATAATCAGGAGAATCAGGATAAACAGAAAAAACCATTATTTTTCCATAAACTAGATTGTAAGCAAGAGATTGTAATTTTCGCAGAAAGATCTCCCCATGGCTAACTACAACAAAAATATCATTGCATCTCAGCAAATGTTGCCTATTGCTTTTCCCCTCTAAACGGATACCGGAATAATAAGTTTTAATGGTTTTGCTCCCCTGTCTGTTCAATATTAATTTCAGTTAATGTATATTTAATACATATTTTAATTAAATTTACACAACCCTAAAATAACGATTTATGGTTAGTGATTCCGGAAAGAGTAATAATGATAATGGTGTAAATAAATCTCCTGAGGAATCTGTTACTAAAAGCAGGAAGAGTATTGAAACATATTTGATAATAGCGCTTTTTTGTCTGATTGTTGCTCTACTTCTTTTATCTTTCAATCAACCTCTTTTTGCTGGATGCCTGATAATTGTAAGTGCAAGTATCGGAGTAATTATTGTCAGGAAATCTTCCCTTCTACATAAAAAATCAGAAGAATCGCTTAATAATATCTCAGCTTTAAATAAAAGAAAAGATGAGCTAATTAAGGATTTCTCACATAAAATCAGGGGACCGCTTAACAACCTGGTGATGCTTGTTGATATGATTATGGATTCAGGTCTGCGAAAAGACCAAAAAGAGTTAATGGAATCTTTCATCGCATCAACAAATAAGATGGTAAGCACGGTAAATGAATTGACAATGCAGTCAGCGGGTAATATGGGTTTCGAACTAAGGAAATCTATAAAGTTTAACCTCTTCTCAACTATTCAGAGTACCATTAATCTATATAATCTTAAAGATAAAATCAGCATAGAGTTTATACCAGACAAAGAAGAATTCAATGATTTTGAATGCTTTGGCGATCCAATAATTCTTAAACAGATATTGCTTAACATATTCACTACAATTGAAAATAATCAGAAAGAAGGTGGCACATATGTTTCAATAAATCTTAGTAAATCAAAGTTATCAGACAATGAAAGCTTAATTTCTTTAAAGATAAAGACCGATAAAAATATAGTGCTTATTGATGATTCTAGTCCTGATAGAAGACACTCCTCCCAATTGATATCCTCCGGAAAGGGCACCTTTACACTTGAGATCGGAACTGATTCGTCTGTTTTGACAATTCTGCTTCCATATTCTAATCCTATCAATGAACCAAAAGAGAAATCTGCATCACTGAAAATTATAGAACTTATTCAAAAGGATAAAATTCATAAAGAACTTAAGGATCTTAGAATACTCCTTGTGGAAGATAATCTGATAAATAAGAATATAACTATACTGACACTGAAACCACAGGTTTCCTGTATAGATACTGCTGCAAACGGGAAAGAGGCGCTGGATATGTTCGGGACAAACAGCTATGATCTTATTCTGATGGATATTCAGATGCCGGTTATGAGCGGACTGGTTGCAGCAGAAAAGATAAGAGCACTTGAATCAACGACCAATTCACATATACCGATTATCGCTATTA
Source organism: Bacteroidota bacterium (assembly GCA_025350595.1). GTDB lineage: Bacteria > Bacteroidota > Bacteroidia > Bacteroidales > VadinHA17 > LD21. The sequence continues at coordinate 3,481 of JANXXP010000008.1, read as the reverse complement.
CTGCAAACGCTATGATTGGAGATATGGAGAAATGTCTTTCGGCAGGTATCGATGATTACATAAGCAAACCTTTCCAACCTTCGGTACTTATTGAAACCATTAAGAGAAATACCTAAATTCCCTTTCCCAGAGGCTTGTAACCGATCACCATCATATCATCCACCTGAATATTCCTTCCCATCCAGCTTCTGATATTTTCCTCAAGAATAGATTTCTGGTCATTGACCGGGAAGCGATGAATTGTCAATAAAAGGTACCTGAACCGCCGGTACATAAATTTTTTATTTTCTGAACCGCCAAACTGATCAACATATCCATCAGAAAAAATGTAGATTATGTCATCCTCTTCCAGATCGAGTTCATGATCTGTATATGAGATTGCTTCAGGATTCATACCTACAATAATCTTGTCGCCCTTAATTTCAATAAGGCTATTATCACGAATCAAATAAAGCTGGAAAAATGCTCCTCCATATATCAGCTTTTTTCTCTTTTTGTCAATTACACATAATCCGATATCCATTCCATCCCTGATAATGGTGCCGATATTCTTCTCCCTACTGAATGTTTTTTCCAATCCTTTATTCAGAATAGCAAGAATTCTGGATGGGGTTACAATATTGTCTTCATTTATTGTTCTTTCAATAATCTCCAGACCAATCATCGACATAAGTGCGCCAGGAACCCCATGCCCTGTACAATCGGCTGCAACAACAAATATCTTATCACCTTTTTCACCTAACCAGTAAAAGTCACCACTAACAATATCTTTTGGCTTAAAAAAGATAAATGAGTCTTCAAAATGTTTTCTGAAATATGTTTCTGAAGGAAGAAGAGCCTCCTGAATCCTCTGGGCATAAATCAGACTATCAGTTATATTTTTTTCTCTTAACTCCAACTCAAGTTTCTGTCTGGCTATCTGATCCAGAGCTTCCTCCTTTTCTTTAAGAAGTTTGCTTGTTTTGATGAGCCTTCTGGTTTGGGACATCACTAACAAATAGGCAATAGCAATTACAAGCACACTATAAAGAATAAACCGGTAGGGAGAGGCTGTAGAATTTATTATATTCCCATCTGTTACCCTGGTCTGGGTTAAAACACCTTCAATTATAAGCGCATAATTATATGTAAAATATAAAACCCCCATCTGTGAATACAAAAATATACTAAATATCCGTACTTGTTATCAGGATGCATTTAAAAATATCTTCAGGATTTACTAATCACAATCTCATCCGTACCATCACGACACAGCATGCGTGATTTTAGTGAAGGAGAATCAATTAGAAGGCCTATTTTCAGCGATTCCCATTTCTTATCTATTATTGAAATGGTACTGCTGTCTGAACAGACAACATTTGGCCATCTTCTGGGAAATCCTCCTTTTCTGTATGCTTTAATTGTACCATCGATAAGAAGAGAAGAGGGGGATATGTACTCATGATCACGAAGTGGATCGGAATTACCTAAAACTTGCCAGGCAACCATAAAATAATCACCCGGATCAACAGTATGATCAACAACAATTATCGCTTTAAAGAACCCGTTTGGATCATTTATTTTGAAAAGGTTATTGACCTTTTCTATAACATTTGGATCAATAGAACGATTGACAGCAACAATCAAGACAGGAATACCATCATTAAACAAATTCAGATTATAGTTCTTTATCAGATTCCTGTCCAGAAAATTATATAAAACTGTAAAGAAATCTGATTTAATATCCTGAATTATATTGATTTTGTCTGCGTTTTCTTCAACAAGCTTTATTGTTGCATCAACACCCACCTTTCCTCCAAAAGAAAAAGCATCAGATGAGTGGTCAAGGACATCCAGTGGACCTCGACAGAACAAAAGGTCCTTACCCATATCAACATTAGCAAAAACATGTTGGGCAAGCTCTCTATAATTTCTTATATTAATATCTCCACTAACAACAATAAGGTATTTTGTGAACATCATCTGTCCTGCTCCGAACAAGGAACTTATTACTTTCATACCCTGACCAGGATAGTTTTTATTAATCTTAACAACCACCAGGTTATGAGCTATGCCTGCTACAGGCATGTGAAAGTCTTCTATTTCAGGTTGTATTGTCATTTTAACCGGTGAGAGAAATATTCTTTCAGTTGCCTTTGCGAGCCAGACATCTTCCTGGGGCGGTATTCCAACTATTGTTGCCGGATAAACTGCATTTTTTGAATGTGTGATACAGGTCACATGAAATTTAGGGTACCAGTCAGCGAGTGAATAAAATCCGGTATGGTCTCCAAACGGACCTTCCCAAACCAGTTCTTCAGACGGATCGACATATCCTTCAATGATAATGTCTGCATCTTCAGGAACATAGAGCTCATTAGTAAGGCACCTTACCATTTTTACTTTTTTCTTCCTGAGAAAGCCTGCCAGAATGTATTCATTAATATTCTCTGGCAAAGGAGCAGTTGCTGAGTATGTATAAACAGGATCTCCACCCAAAGCAACCGACACCGGCATTCTTTTATTTATTTTTTTCCAGGCGTCAAAGTGGCTAGCACCTGTTTTATGTCGTTGCCAATGCATGGCAGTTGAAATTTTATCGAGAATCTGCATCCTGTACATTCCGACATTTGTTTTACCTGTCTCAGGATGAATAGTATGCACCATAGGCAGGGTTATGAAACGACCTCCATCATACGGCCAGCATTTGAGCACAGGGAGAATGTCAAGGTCAGGCACTCTGTGAATCACTTGCTGGCAGGTTCCTCTCCTATTCGATCTGGAAGGAAGAATCCCTGAAAGTTTCAATAAAGAAGGAAGAGCATATAACTTCTTAAAGACTGAATCTGAGTTATCTGATAAATTATTAAAAACACTTTCAATTTCCGCACCGGCTTCATCAAGATTTCCTCTTCCGATAGCCATTGCCATTCTTTTATCAGATCCAAAAGCATTTATAAGAATTGGGAATTCAGTACCTGTATTTTCAAAGAGTAAAGCTTTCCCTTCCGATTTGGTTATCCTGTCGGTTATTTCAGTTATCTCTAGTATTGGACTAACAAATGTGTTTATCCTCCTGAGTTCATCTTTTTGTTCCAGAGCGGTAATAAAACTGGTAAGTCCCGAATATGCCATTATAGTTTTTGAATTTAAAGGCAAAGATATTCAATAAGGCAGAATATCAATCCATAAGACTAGTATTGAAATTCAGAAAATGGAAAAAGTTTTAGGGGTGTTGAAAAATCCCTTTCAGACTCCCTAGGATGACAGCTATAAGGTTGGGGAAGTATCGGCGGTATAAAACAAAAATGGGAACTATTCTTTTGGATTAGTTCCCATTCATCGTTTGCAGCCGAGGCTGTTCCCGATGTCAGACTACTGTTATTATGACCGGCTGCTTCTTCTGATACCAGATCAGTTTCTGCAACCCCTGACTTTCCGGTTTTGCCTGTTACAGCATAACCTTCCGGTTTTCCTTTTATCCCGCCGAAGCGGAACTTCC
>JANXXP010000392.1 GCA_025350595.1 Bacteroidota bacterium | reverse complement strand
GTTATTTTAGGAGCAACTCTTGGTGTTCTCCTTGGTGTTGCCAGTGGAACTCGTTCCTCTATTCCTTACTGTATTTTATTTTAATTAAAATCATGACTTACTTGCGCCTATCTTAGTTGTGTTTATATTCTTATTTATTTTTGCTTCTTATAATGAGTTTTATCAATAATTGAAGAATCTTTTCTTTTCGATCTTATAAAAATATATTCTATTATCAATGTTGAAATTTTTAGCCTTTTTAAATTTAGTTCGTATTAAAATCTTGCGACGAGTCAGAGAGTTTGTGGTTTTACGACAAGCTGGCTCTCATATGGGAGAGGTTCATGTAGGCGGACCAACTATGGTAGATAAAGGAACTACTCTTAAGTTGAATGTGAATTTTAATGGGATGATCATTAATGGATTCGGAGAAGTGGAATTTGGAAATAATTTTCATTCAGGAACAGGCTGCTTAATTATAACGAGCAATCATAATTATGATTCTGGTAAAAAGATTCCATATGATGAAACTCACATTAAGAAAAAAGTAATTATCGGGGATAATGTCTGGTTTGGCGATAGAGTAATTGTTTTACCCGGTGTTGAAATTGGTGAAGGAGCAATTATTCAGGCTGGAGCAGTAGTTGTCAATCATATACCCGCAGGTGCCATTGCTGGTGGAAATCCAGCCAAAGTTTTTAAATATAGGGATATGGATCATTATCGAGATCTGATAGAAAAGGGGAAGTTTCATTAAATATGGAGTAATAGAAATAAATCATGGATTTATTTTACAATCTACCAAGAAGATCAGAGAATTCAAGGATTACTTAATCTATTGACAGTTTATAGTAGAGCTGGCGTAATTAATATAGTTAAAGGTAAATAACTTTAAATTCTGTAAAAGTTGAGAACCTGATTAAAGGAACATCACTTATTATAGACGGAAGTGATATTCTTCAATGGGCTAACGGAGTTGATGATAACGATTGGAGGACTTTACAAGATTATCTTCGGGATAATTCTGGTGGCAAAATGAAATGGGTTATGATTTTTGGGATTCTCCAAATGCTGATGCTACGAACGAATGTAGATTTTCTGATATACCTAGTGGTTGGCGATTGAGTGATTCATTTACACAAAAAGGGATGCTTGGTCATTGGTGAAGTACTTCTTATAGGACTGATCATTAATCTGTTCCGTGGACATCAATGTATGGATCTTACTGGTCCTTGAGTGGAGGCATAAGCCAACCATAATTATGGTCTGAATGAGAGCTTATTAGTAAGGTGCATAAAAGATAAATATAAAAAGAATATTTAATTTTATTCATTTTAAATCACTGTTGTCCGGTAAAAAATTAAAAAGAGGGCTGGCCGGTTAAGACCAACCCATTCGGTTATCTTTGGAGTTACTACACAACAATGTATAACCATGGGTAAAAGTACAAATTTTAGCGGACAGCCGATTCTTAATCAACTTATAATGTTTCTGGATAAAGGGAAGATAAGAAAAATAGTCATGCAAAACGAGTCAGATAGGTATGTTAAGAAGTTTTCTACCTACAATCATGTAGTGGTGATGCTTTTTTTGGCATTTGAAGGCTATCATTCTATCAGAGAAGTAGTTTTGGGATTACTGGCAAACGCTCATAAGTTATCTCATCTGGGCTTATCCTACGTAGTACGACGCAGCACCTTTTCAGAAGCTAATCAACGACGCAGAAGCAAGGTATTTGGTGATATTTACATGAGTGTTTATCGTAAATATGCTTCAAGTTTAGCGGACAGCCGGTTGAGCGATACGGACATGAAGCGTCTTTATATAATGGATTCGACTACCATTAGCCTGTTTAAAGATATTTTAAAAGGTGTTGGACGTAACCCAAAGGAAGGCAAGAAAAAAGGTGGCATAAAGGCTCATACCATAATAAAAGCCGATGAAAATGTTCCTTATCTTATTCGCTACAGCGAGGCTGTCCGCCATGACCACACGTTTTTGCAAGAGATTCATCATTTACCAAAAGGTTCCATCATTACCTTCGATAAAGGGTACGTAGATTATGCACAATATGAGAAGTTTACAAAATGTTCGATCTGGTACGTGACAAGGCTGAAAGACAACGCCATTTATGAGGCCCGTAGGGAATATGATATACCCGATGATGCTGATTCCGGTGTACTGAAAGATGAAGAAGTAATACTTCATTATGGAGAAAGCAAGAAGGAAGAGCATAGAGTAAGGCGCATCGCTTACTGGGATAGCGAAAATGGTCGCTTATTTGAGTTTATTTCCAATAATTTTGAGTTGACGGCTGAAAAAATTGCTTTGATTTACAAGCGGAGATGGCAGATCGAGCTATTATTTAAACAACTCAAGCAGAACTTTCCTTTAAAGTATTTCGTAGGGGACAATGAGAACGCGATAGAAATTCAAATTTGGGCAGCTCTGCTCGCCAATTTGCTAATAACCCTGATAAAGAGTAAAATCAATCGGAAATGGGCTTTTTCAAACATGGTGTCCATTATCAGACAGCAGTTAATGAACTATATCAATATATTCAGCTTCTTAGAAGACCCGGAGGGGAGCTGGCGAAAGATAATAAGCGAGGATAAAGATAAGTATCAAGATTCGCTTTTTCCCGAAATGCAGAGGGCTTACTTTTAGATAATCAAAAAATGATAGTTGATTATCAAATAAATAAAGAGAACAATTAACTATATACCGGTTTTACCGGACAACACTGATTTTAAATATACAATCAGATGTTTTCTGGTAGAAAAATTCTGAGATCGATTTGCTCTGGTTCAACGCTTTAATACATCTCAATTATTAAGATTTCTTTAATAACCAAAATAATGACAACTAATAGTATTTTTTACTTATTAGTTTTTTCTCATTTCAATGGAA
>JANXXP010000356.1 GCA_025350595.1 Bacteroidota bacterium | reverse complement strand
ATTCAAAAAAAACGGAGACCATCAAAACCAACCTTTACATCTAAAATTAAGCGACTGGAAGGGAAAAGAAATTGTGGGGTTGTAAAGCAACATCGAAAAGACAAGGGAGATTCAAGTGATTAAAATATTAAACCACGGATAACACGGGTTTACATGTAAGTTTGATATTTACAACTCCGTGATAATCCGTATTATCCGTGGTTAATTGATTTAGAATATTTTGATTATTATCTAGTTGATTATACTTCCTTCAGCTTCCATTTCCCTCTTCTGAAAACAAGCCATGCAATTATTGTCATTAGTGTTTCTGCTACAACTATGGCAATGAACACACCTTCTTCTTTAAGATCCATTTGAATTGCGAGAAACCATGCGAGGGGAATTTCAACACACCAAAAGGCGAAAATGTTTATTTTCAGAGGTGTAGATGTATCTCCGGCACCATTGAAAGAATTGACCAGTACCATACCAAGTCCATATGATATAAATCCAATACTAATTATACGAAGCCCAAGCACGCCCGATATAATTACATTCTCATCTTCAATAAATAAACGAATAAATGGTTCAGGGTAGACAACAAGAAAAAAACCTATAATACCAAGCAGAATCATATTTACCCATCCGGTTACCCATACGGCCCTTTCTGCTCTTTCAGGTTTCTTAGCACCAAGATTTTGCCCAACCAGTGTCGATGCTGCATTGCTAATTCCCCATGATGGCAAAATTGTAAATCCTACTATCCTTATTGCAATTGTATAACCGGCAACTACTTCGCTTCCAAAAATTGATATAATCCTTACCAGTGCTATCCAGCTTGAAGTACTAATAAGACTTTGTCCGATGCTTCCGATAGAAAGTCTGAGTATCCTTACCATAATTCTGAAATCAACTACCAGATGTTTAAAAGATAGTTGAATCCGCTTTTTTCCGTAGAAAAGAAGGTAGAATTGAACCAGAACAGCAGTTCCCCTTCCAATAGTTGTAGCAACTGCAGCGCCTGTTACTCCAAGATGTGGAAAGGGACCTAGTCCAAAGATAAGACAAGGGTCGAGTATTATGTTGATGATATTTCCAATCCACAATACTTTCATTGCAACAGCAGCATCGCCGGCACTTCTGAAGATCGCATTGATAATAAAAAGCATCATGATTACAACATTGCCCCCAAGCATAATTTGGGTATAGCCTGACATGGTTCCTATAATTTTTTCTGAGGCCCCCATCATACCTAATAAACTTTCAGCATACGTAGCACCGGGCACCGCTATAAGAACAGAAATGGCCAATCCTGTGAGAATAGCCTGAAACGCTGCGACAGATGCCGCATCCGGTTTTTTCTCCCCTATTCTGCGTGATACGATGGAAGTAGTAGCTGTACCCAGACCAATAGCAATTGCATATATAATGGTTATCATTGATTCAGTTATTCCAACTGTGGCAACAGCGTCAGCTCCAAGTCTTGAAACAAAATAAATATCAACTATTACAAAAACAGATTCCATTACCATTTCCAATATAGCAGGTATTGAGAGCAAGAGGATTGCCCTGCTCAGTTTGCCCTCGGTATAATCCTGTTCACTGCCTGAAACAGCTTCGCTGACAAAACTGAAATATGATTTGAACCTGGTATTAAATTTTGATGATAATTTTTCAGATTTCATTAAGGCAAAGACGGTTGATCAGAATTTGAAATTGTTTTAAGTTCATTGTTTTTACTTTTTAGAAATAATCCTGAGGCTGCTAGAAAGAAAGCAAAAATTGATATGAAAAAGAATGCCTGCTTATATCCTTTTATTGCTTCAATGTTTGATGCAACAATAGTACCAATAATTGCAGCGCCAGTCATTTGTCCAATGCTCCCATTAAGACTCCAACGAATAAAAGAGCCAGTATTCGACTATTATTTTTTTTATCTGTCATAAAAATTGTTTTCTTTTGAAACAATTGAACCGTATGTTCGTTTACTGTGTTATATAAATATTATTGAAAGCAGGATGCAAAAGTATTTTAAAATTTTAAATTAGGGTTATGCAACAGGATATTAACTTCTGGCATAATTTTTGAAATCATCTGCATCAATTAGTTTTAAGAAGAAAAAAGAGATGAATTTTAATTGTAAAAAAATAATAAATCTGAAGTCGAAAAATAAAACATCAAAAAAGTACCAATTATATAAATATTCAATGTCGAAGCAATCTTATAATAATACATTAAAATACAGTTAATTAGGACAAGTTGAAGTATGATTACATTTTCAATTGTTAATAAAATACCAAATGTGTTAATATTTATGGCAGTCGAATAGTACATTGTATTTATAGAATATTTATTTTCGTCACTAAATACTTTTAGAAAAACGGTTATTAATTTAAAACAAATTAAAAAAGAAAAGGTGAAAAATTTCATCATTTGCTATGAACACTAACAACAATGAGGCTACGACCGTCCACGGTGATAGTCGCCTCGTGGGTTGCTCTTCTGATGAAGAGCCTGGCGCGAAAACCACGTTTTTTTCGCAAAACGAAATCCCAATTAAGTTAGTTAGCAACCGAAGTTCGGAGTTCATGCACCGCTACTTCCCCCTAACAACTATCGATTCCTGGAATGATTGGAAATGGCAATTGCGAAATACCATCACCAGCATCGATGATCTAAAGAAAATCATGAAACTTTCTGATAAGGAGGTTCTGGCAATCAACAATCTGAAAGGCAGGCTCCCACTGAGGATTACCCCTTATTTTGCCTCATTGATCTATGACAGCAAGTTTTCAGATCCATTGAGACGTAATGTAATACCAGTTGTTGAAGAATTGCTGCAACATACTACAGAACAGTCAGATCCATTACATGAGAAATCGTTTTCTCCTGTTAAAGGGATTGTTCACAGATACCCCGACAGAGTTTTGTTTACTGTTACTCAGGTTTGTTCAAACTATTGCAGATATTGTACAAGATCGCATTCTGTAGGAAGACTTGACAAACTTGGCAGACAAGATTATGAAAAAGCATTTAATTATATCTCAAGTCATAAAGAAGTTCGGGATGTGCTGATTAGTGGTGGCGATCCCCTTACTTTGAATGATGAAACACTCGATTACATCCTTTCTAATATTAGGAGTATAGAGCATGTTGAGATCATACGGATCGGAACAAGAATACCTGTGGTTCTGCCACAAAGGGTAACGGATGGTCTAATCAACGTACTCAAAAAATATCATCCTCTTTTTATCAGCCTGCACTTTTCACACCCTTCTGAAATTACAGATGAATGTGCAAAAGCCTGCAACAAGCTGGCAGATGGAGGTTTCCCTCTTGGAAGCCAGACAGTCCTGCTTAAAGGTATAAATGATAGTGTCCCTGTAATGAAGGAACTTATGCACAGGTTGCTAAAGGTTAGGGTAAGACCTTATTATCTTTATCAATGTGACTTAATACCAGGGTCAGGCCATTTCAGGACTACAGTTAAAAAAGGTCTTGAAATAATGAAAGGATTAAGAGGCTTCACAAGTGGATATGCAGTACCAACATTTGTTATTGATGCTCCCGGCGGCGGAGGTAAAATTCCATTACTTCCAAATTATGTAGTAGAACATAATGATGAAAAGATCGTGATGCGCAATTACAAAGGTATATTATGTGAATATCCTGAAAAATAAATCATATAGATGAAAATTGGCTTAACGTTTGATCTTCGGTCATGGTATATTGACCGTGGTTATTCCATGGACGAAACCGCCGAGTTTGACAAGCAGGAAACTGTCGATGCTCTTGAAAATTCATTAAAACTAATGGGACATGAAACTGAACCTATTGGTAATGCTTTTCAATTAATAGAAGCTCTTGTTTCTGGCAAACAATGGGATCTGGTTTTTAACATTGCCGAAGGTTTGTATGGTGACGGAAGGGAATCAGTTGTCCCGGCTATTCTGGATCAGTACAAAATACCATATGTTTTCAGTGGTCCGGTTATTATGGGACTCTCTCTCAACAAACATCTTGCAAAGCTTATTGCAGCTGCTTCAGGAGTTCCGGTTAGTCCTGGTTGCCTGATAACTGAACTTAAAGATTTAGATAACTGCAAGCTGAAATATCCTCTTTTTGTAAAACCTGTATCGGAAGGAACTGGTAAGGGAATTACTGAGAAAAGTCTGGTAAGCTCTTCATCAGAACTCAAGACCATGGTTGAATGGATATTAAAAGAATTTAAACAGCCGGCGCTTGTTGAAGAATATCTGCCAGGAAGAGAATTTACTGTAGGAATAGTTGGATATGGCGATGATGCTGTTGCAATTGGCGGAATGGAGGTAATATGTGCAAATAATCTGCCATATTCGGTTGAAGTTAAGGAGAATTATCTCTTGTATTGTACTTATAAAACTCTTGATGCTGATATAGTTGATGAATGTAAAACAGTAGCACTTAAGGCCTGGAAAGCGTTGGATGCAGTTGACGCAGGAAGAGTTGATCTGAAAGCTGACAGAAATGGAAGGATATGTTTCATAGAAGCAAATCCTCTTGCAGGTCTTAATCCTGTGCATTCAGATCTGCCAATCCTGTCAAGAATGTATGGAATTGAATACCAGGTGTTGATGGAGATGATCATGAAAGCCGCACTTAAGAGAATTAAAGGTTGAGGCTTAGGCTAAGGTTGAGTTACAAAGTGAAGTATGAGTAAGAGATGCTGGATAATTTATAATGAGCCGTTAGAGGGAGCTCTGGCAGATGAGCTTGATGTTCTCGATCAGGTTGCCTATATTGAACAACACCTCATAGAATTGGGAATAGTTGTTTACCGCAAAGGTATTACAAACAGATTTATGGAAGAAATAAAGGCGCTTGCTGCTGAGAAGCCTGATTTTATCTTTAATCTGGTCGAGTCTATTGATAATAAAGGAGAATTGAATTATTTTATCCCCGCTCTTCTGAATATGTACTCAATTCCTTATTCAGGAAATCCTCTTGAAGCAATGTTTATTACCAGCAATAAAACTCTTGCAAGTAAAGCAATGAGGGAAGCGGGCATCAATAATCCTGGCTCTTATTTACCCTCTCAATACAAGCTGCTCAAGCCGGGAAAAAAATATATTGTTAAACCAATATGGGAAGATGGGTCACTTGGAATTACCAGTGAATCGGTATTTGAATGCAAACCAGGTTTCGAGGAAAGGTTAAATGGACTTGATGATGCTCATTGGTTTATTGAAGATTTTATTGACGGAAGGGAATTTAATATCAGCGTGTTAGCCGGGAAAGATGGTCCGGAAGTGTTGCCTCCTGCTGAAATTGTTTTTGTAAATTATGCTGAGAATCAACCAAGAATTGTTGATTTTAAAGCTAAATGGGAAATGGACAGTTTTGAATATGAAAATACTGTCAGGGAGTTTCCGGGTAATACTCTCAGTAAAAAGCTCGAAAATAATCTTAAAAAAACAGCACTGGAATGCTGGCATTTATTTGGTTTAAAGGGCTATGCAAGGGTTGATTCAAGGATTGACAGTAATGAAAATGTATATGTCATTGAAATAAATGCAAATCCCTGTATTTCACCTGACGGTGGATTCGTTGCCGCAACCAGGCAAACAGGATACTCATTTACTGAGGTTATTCAAAGAATTATTAATGATTTAAATATTTGAATATTGCAATCTGCATTCTGCTATCTGCAATGAAAGGCCTCAGTACAATTTTACTCCTTATTTATGTCGAACGCCTTCATGACCGTTGCATGGTACGGGCATTTGAAGCTCAAAACCATGAGTAGATTTGAGAATATTAGTCTTATTGTTGTTATATTATTAAGCTGGGGGATAGCTTTTTTGAATATTTACTTCAGGTACCTGCTAACTGGATTGGATTCAAAGATCTATTTAATCAGGTTAGCATTATAGTATTCAGGTTTTCCTGTGACCTCCTCTCCTAACCATTCTGGCTTCTCGAAATGCTCTTCTTCTTCAGATAGTTCAATCTCTGCTATTACAAGGCCTTCATTTTTATCGTGAAAAACATCAACCTCCCAGGTGTGTCTACCTGATGGAATAAGGAACCTGCTTTTAACAATTTTCCCAGGCAGACAAAGACTCATCATTTCAATTGCATCCTCTAATGGGATTGGGAATTCCCACTCACCCCTTGAAATCGACTTCCCACTAGGCCGGTTTTTGATAGTTATAAATGCTTTGTCATCTGCTGTTCTTAGCCTTATGGTTTTCTCAGGATCAATTGTCAAATATGTCTGAACTATCTTTATCTCTCTGATTGCCAGATGTCTGAATTTGCTCTTTACAAGGAACTTACGCTCAGTTTCAGTTGCCATTTTTTATTTCAAAGTTAAGCAATAAATCTAAGGTTGAGGTTAAGGTTAAGTAATTCTCAACCTTAGCCTCAACATCAGCCTTTTTTATTAATTTAGCAAAGTACAGGTATTTTCTAATTTATATTAACTATAAGAAATGGAAGTAAAAATTGAGCCTTCATGGAAGTTAAAACTGAAGGATGAATTTGAGAAGGAATATTTCATTAAGCTTTCGGAATTTGTTAGAAATGAGTATAAAGCCAATACAATTTATCCTACCGGAAGCCTGATTTTTAATTCATTCAACCTTTGCCCTTATGAAAAAGTAAAGGCAGTTATTGTTGGGCAGGATCCTTATCATGGACAGGGACAGGCTCACGGACTATGCTTTTCAGTAAGGGATGGGATAAGTTTTCCCCCCAGTCTGATCAACATTTTTAAGGAAATTGAGTCTGATCTAAAAATAAAACGTCCAAAATCAGGCAACCTCGAGAGATGGGCTTCCCAGGGTGTATTACTTCTGAATGCTACGCTGACAGTTCGTGCTGATCAGGCAGGTTCGCATCAGAAAAAGGGATGGGAAGAATTTACTGACAGTGTGATTCGCAGTCTTAATGAAGAAAAACAAAATCTTGTTTTCTTCCTTTGGGGTGCTTATGCTCAGAAAAAAGGTGAATCAATCGACAGGTCTCGTCATTTAGTTCTGGAATCTGTTCACCCATCGCCTCTTTCTGCTTCGAGAGGATTCTTTGGAAACAAACACTTCAGCAGGTGCAATGACTATCTAGTTGAAAATGGAAATTCACCAATAAACTGGATGTAAATTAATTTCACTAAAGTGTATGCAAAGTTTAAAACTTCGCCATACAATTGATAAATGCTATCTATATTAAAGCCAAAGCCTTACTAATGGTTCCATAAAGCTCATCATATGCTTCGAAACCTACTGATAATCTTATCATTCCCGGCTCAGGATATTTTACTCCCCATACTGCTTCAACAGGCATTAATATCGTATGCGGGTCGCCTAATGTTGGAATTAGTTTAATCTTTTCTGAAACGAGTTGAATGAAATTATCTCTCCTGCTTTTCTTCTCTGTCTTATCTTTCCCGTCAAAATCAAATGTAATCATTGCTCCATACCCTTTGCCAGCAAATAGATGTTTAGCAGTTTCGTGGGTAGAATGATTTTTTAATCCGGGAAACCAAACTCTGCTTATTAAAGAAACATTACTTAAGTATTCTGCCAGTTTGGCTGCATTCTCACACTGGCGTGAAAACCTCAGTTCAAAAGAGAGTATTTGTGTCTGTAATCTGTAAGCATCATCGGGAGAGAGCATGTGACCGACAAATTTTCTGTATTCAATAGCAGAATGCATTAGCTTTTTATCATTTCCACAGATTACTCCGGCTGTAAGATTCCCATGTCCGGAAAAATACTTTGTGGCGCTGTGAATGACAATATCGACACCTTTTTCCAGTGGTTTAAAGAGCCAGGGAGTAGCAAAGGTGTTGTCAAGGATAACTTTCGATCTGTGCTTTTTTGAGATCCTGGCTATTTCAGTTACATCAGCTACTATTAGCATTGGATTTGAGATCGATTCGATATAGACTAACTCGGGTTTTAGAGCTGAAATTACTTTTTCGAATTCCTTAAGATTATACTTTCCATCATCAGGAGTGAAATAGCGAATATCAATACCCCGGCGAGTTTTAAGTACTGACTCGATATAAGAAATAGTCCCTCCGTATATTTCCGTGAAAAATAACCAGGGTTTAGTTTCTTTACCCTTTTGAAAAATTGATAAGGCTGTGTCTATTGCCGACATACCCGATTGAGTCAGCAATGCCCAGTCACATCCTTCAAGTTTCATGATCTCTTCTTCAGCAGAAACTACTGTGGGGTTGCGATATCGGGAATAAATATAATTATCAGGTTCTCTGTGATGTTCTGATTCCTTTTTGAAAGCTGAAGTAGTAAGATCTGCATTATAAAGTTCAAATCCTGCATCTCTGTAAACAGGCATGCGTGAACTGTTAACTTCTTTTCTTTTCATTATTTAAAGTATTATATTGATTTTTGATCAAAGAGCTTATTCTCAGTGGCTCAAAATCGATGTAGAATATTAAACGATCTATGAACTCTCCCGTCAAAAATAAAAATATTATTACATTACCAGAAAATGAAATTCCTGATATAAGACTGGCTCCTGAAAGAAGAAGAAGAGCAATCCTGAAAAATCTTATTACGAAGTCTACGCCTGTGTTTTTATTGACGGATATCAGATATAGAGATGAAGACAATTTAATAAGTGCAATAAAAATAAATGGGAGAATAGCTCCGGAAAGGAAAGAAACAATAATAAGAGCGCTCAAAAAAGTTTGTCCGCTATGCATTAGTACTGATTTTCTTCTATCAGAATAGATATATACACTATCAATCGAGATCAGTAGGAAAAGTCCGGTTATGGAAGCGGCAATAAGGAAGCCAGGTATCTGAAAGAAAACCGCGACGAGTGAAAATATTGAAAAAAGGATGAAAAAAGCAATCTCCCTGCTAAGTGGAGATGTTTTAATATTAAGTACTGCTCTCCAGGCCCGCTGTTTTTTCCCAAGATGAAAAAGTGATATTGTTCCTGCCAGAACAAGAAGCGATGTAAAAATCAATTTATCCGGAAAAATACTTTTGAAGAAAGAAGAAACTAATATTGCTACTGAAATAGTTGAAACAAAACTGAATGCTGCAAGACTCCAGTCGCCGGATAATGTTTTCTCTCTTTCTCTTACTATCTGGAATTCAGGCTCAGCCACTCTTTCAGGAATTATTCTTAGTAAGTCGTAATTCTTCTTTCCTGAAAATTCAATCTTTGGGCTAAGATTTTTGTCAGGGAACCAGGGAAAAGTATTTTTATCTGCCTGCATTTTAAGTTCTGCAAAACTGAGAGCCCCTGTTGGACAGGCAGTAGTACATGCAGGTAATCGGCCCTCAATCAATCCTGAAAAACATAAATTACATTTCCCGATTGTATTTGTTTCATCGTTATATTTTGGTGCATCATAAGGGCAGTTCCATTGACAGTATTTACATCCTATACACTTTTTATCATTTATTATGACTGCCCCTGTAAGAGCGTCTCTTGTATATGACTTTGCTGGACAACCTTCCATACAAACGGCTGTTTCACAATGGTTACATGCCAACGAGATGTTAATTAACGGCAAATATGGTGATACCTCATGATTATAAGTGAAAATTGCTCTTGGCCGGATAGTCCATCCGTTTTCCAGTACACAGGCTGCACTGCAGGCACTACATGCCACACATTTGATATGATTAAAAATAAATCCTTTACTCATAGCTGGTCTGCTTTTTCGACTTCAACCCTGTTATCATGGAATGCAGCACCAAACCCCATATCAGTCTCTCTTCCGGCGATAAGATGATTACCTCCTCCCCCTTCATTGAACCAGATTCCATTCGGAAGAACAACTGTTCCAGGCTGTACTCTGTTTGATATTCTTGCTATGCTGCAGATCTCTCCGGTATTATTATAAACCCTTATTTTATCTCCGGTAGAAATATTTCTAAGTGATGCATCTGATTGTGATATCACTACAGCTGGTTCCTGTACAGTATCTCTGATAATCTTCAGATTTCCGAATTGAGAATGGATGCGACTGGCTGTATTAGAGGTAATAAATGTTAAAGGATAAAAATCATCGTTATTCTGAGGATAGCATGATTTATAATCAGGCAGCGGAGATGTTCCCCATCTGGTCTGGGCTTCGGATGAAAACAGCTCAATTTTACCGGATGGTGTTTCAAACTTCATATCTTCATAAGCGATATGCTGAAGTCGTGGATCAAGAACTGGTCCATTTTTAAGGTCCTTTAAATTTAATTCCGAATATCCTTTTATTCTTCTTTCAAGCCATTCTTCAATATGCTCATTACCAGGCTCAGGAATTAATTCAGGACTTATTTTCAGATTAAGCTTTAACGCCAGATGATAATAGATCTCACTCTCAGGCATTACCTCTCCGGGAGATAGTATAACCTTTGGTTTATATTGTATATAGGGTGACCAGTACGAGCCAATTATGTCAGATTGTTCAAACATATCCTTAGCCGGAAGAATTATATCTGCCGTTGACGCAGTATCTGTCATGAATTGTTCGACTACCACTTTGAATTCAGCCTTTGCAAAAGCTTTCTTAACATTATTTGTATCAGGCGATTGTAATAGAGGGTTTCCTCTTTCAATCCAGACTGCCTTTATCTCTGGATTACTGGCTTTCAACATATCTGTTCCCATTTTTGACATAGATATAGTCCTTCTGAATGGGAAATTCTGTTCAGTGTCAGGATAATATGATAATGGTTCCTTGATATAGTCAAAAATATAACTCTGGAGATTTGCATAATTGAAGCCAGCGCCAGATTTTCCAATATTTCCGGTTAGCACAGAAAGTGACAGAATCGATCTGATTGTCTGACCTCCGTTCAGGTGTCGCTGCAAACCATAGCCAGGCAGAATGGTAACAGGACCTTTTCTCCCAATAATATGAGCGAGTTCGATAATATTTTCTGAAGGAATACCAGTTATTTTTTCAGCTTCAGCCGGTGAGACTGATAATGATTTTTTGAACTCGTCGAAACCTATAACATGTTTATTAATGAATGAGCTGTTAATCAGGTCCTCATCAATGAGTATCCGCGCAATTGAAAGAGCAAGAGCTCCGTCTGTCCCGGGTTTTGGGCAAAAAAGAATATCGGCTTTGTCAGCTGTAAGGGTTCTTATAGGATCTATAACAATTATCCTGCATCCATTTTCTTTAGCTCTTGCAATAAAGGCGATTTCCTGAATATTTGTTTCTGCCGGATTTTTACCCCAGATAATCATGGTTTTAGCATTTTCAAGATCCCATGGCACATTATGTTTCACTGAACCTAATGTCAGTCTGACAGCTTCAAGTCCGGCCGGCCAACATAAATTTCCATAAGTTGTTGTTGTCCCTCCAAAAGCTTTCCAGAAAGAACAACCAATTTCATTTGTAAGCCCCGACATTCCGCTGCCTTTATACCATAGAATACTTTGCGAACCATAGTTCTGTTTAATTTTTAACAGCTTATCAGAAATAATATCAAAAGCTTCATTTATATCTATTTGCTCAAATTTCCCTTTTGATGTTCTTATAAGAGGATGTATAATTCTATCTGGAGAATTATGTCTTTCAATATAAGACAATCCTTTAATACAAGTACCTTCAGGAGTTGCAAGATTTCCTGAATATGGAAGTATTCTTCTGATTATGTTATTTTCAACCTGCACCCTGAAAGAACAGGTGCTATAGCAATTTCGGGGGCAAGCTGTAATAAATTCTTCCATTTATTTCAATGGAGCGTCCAGTGAGCAATTACTTATAGAAAGCTTTTTATTAATTGCATCTGAAATAAACACTTCATAAGTGATCTTAGCCTGTCCTATATAGGTCATAGTAGTTGTTTTACCTGTATTTTCTGTACCAGTTGAGTAGAGCACTCCTCCTATTCTGGCAGTTATTTCTGCTTTTGGAAAAGCTTTATGGAACTCAATGTATTCAGAAGCTCCTCCAGGAATGATGTCACCCATAGCCTTGGTACTATCGTCTATAGTTACCCTTACTTCTGTAAAAGGAAGAGTGGATAAATTTTTAACTCTCACATCAGTAGGTCCTTCAGGTGAGAATGTTGTCTTTTTGCAGGCAATAACTGATAATACAATTACCGATATAATAATAAATTTTTTCATAGCCCGAAAGAATTATGTATACTTAAAAAATACGACCTGAAATATAGCAAATAAGTTGCAAAGAGGTTATATTTTATTCAGACTATTTGCAGGAACCCAACCTATATTTCCATCAGAAAGCCTTATCTCAAGCCACTCACCCACTTCATCTTCAATTGATACTTTGGTTCCTTCATGAAGAACAAACAGGTCAGTCCCGCTATTATCAGGAGAACTCTTACCGCTTACGACCGGATTAAAAATTATTGCTTTATGGCTGTCAAGTACAAGAGATTTATTCCTTTCAGAGAATGCAAATGATGAAAGGCTAGCGGCAAAAAAGAATATAGCCAGCCAGAACCCTATGACCTTTTGAAGGTATTTTGTTGAATAAATGTATAATGATAGAAATAAAAGACAAAGAATAAATGTGGTTATACTTATAATTGCCCAGCTGTTGGTAGATAAAAACAGTGAAACTAAATTATACCATCTTACAAAAAAAAGCTCAGGAATTTCCTGAAAACGGTCAACAATCAGGCTCCTTGCGATCTGCAAATTATAGTTAATATCCTCATCAGCAGGTTTAAGAAGATAAGCTCTTTCATAGAATAGTATCGCATTCGGGATATTATTCAGTTTAAAGTATGTATTACCTATATTATAATCGAGTGACGATGAATGGTAACCTGTATTATACACATCTAACCAATCCTGCAGAGCCTCCTTGTAATTGCCGGCAGAAAAGTATGCAACCCCTTTATTAAATTTTTCCGTACCGGAATCCTGAGAAAAAGCCCTGACAGAAAAAAGAATTAAAAGGAGAAATGTTAGTATATATTTTGTTTTTGAGTTCATAATCTAACTTATTGTATTTTCAACTGACTTAATAAATTGCGATGCTCCCTCATAAATAGTAGCAGCTTCCGTCTCAGATGCTGATGGTGAAAACCTTGCAAACTCACATTTATCCAAAATGCTATTCAAATTCTTAATTTTTTCTTCATCGATTCCTTTTTCTGACAAGGTTGTGACAGTACTAATACGGGTTAGATCAGAGACAGGGATATTAAGTTTATCGCTGAGGTAGCCCCAAATTGCTTTATGGATCTCTTCGTAAAATTTATCAATATCTTCATTTTTAAGACATAATGAAGCTGTATGCAGTCTCTTTACTGCTACTTTTGCGGCTTTTCTGTTTCTTACAAGCGATAGATCTGAATTACGTCTGATATGTTCTCTTCTTAAGAACAGTATCAAAAGGAATGCAATGAGAGCAAAAACGTATGCACTGTAAAATGCTTGTTTTGATACAATAATATTACCTGATTTACTTAATTTTCCTGATAAGGATTTAATGAATCTTATATCTTTTCCAAGGTATTTCACATCTTCCTTAGCAACTCCACCATAGACTGTAATTCCTGAATTCTGATCATTTCCTTTTCGTGCATATAAATGAAATTCCTTCGTCGCCAGTTTTTCATATCTGCCTGTTGAAATATTGAAAAATGAATATGTAAAAGATGGAATAGTGAAATCTCCATAGTGTCTTGGGATTAACAGGTAATCAAAACTCTTCTGTCCGGTGGTTCCGGACAGCCCGTTTTTAATATCATCCGATACTTTGGGATCATAAACTTCAATGTCGGGAGATAATTTTAGTTTAGGAGTAGATGCTATCTTTAGGTTTCCACTTCCTGAAATTGTAATTTTAAAATTCACGGCATCATTTACATTCACAGTATCTTTTGTTAATACGGACTTCAGTTCAAGTTTCCCGACTACTCCTGAAAAATCATCGGGCTGAGCACCTGGCAATGGTTTAACTCTAATCTTAAGAGCTTGACTAGCAATGGCTTTTGGAACATTCTGATACTGAGTAAAGAAGTCACCAAAAAACGGATCTGACTGAGCTGATTTTTGCTGTACAAGCACTGACATCTGAACCGGATCGAGCGTGAT